>JAJRVI010000159.1 GCA_024277405.1 Fidelibacterota bacterium | reverse complement strand
GAGGAGCAGGGTGGGGGCCCCCTTCAGGGCCGCGCGGAGCCGGGGCAGGACACCCTCCAGGTCCTCGGCAGCAGCCCCTTCCCCCTCCCAGGCCGAGTAGGCGCGCGTCGCCCGGGCCCCCACGGCGAACAACATATCCACGCCCACCTCGGCGGCGTACTCGACCGCCTCGCGGTGGAACCGGTCCTCCTCCGGGCCCAGGTCCAGCATGTCCCCGAAGAGGAAGGCGCGGCGCCGGGCGGGGAGCTCCAGGGACATGAGCACGTCCAACGCCGCCCTGACGGCCCGCGGGTTCGCGTTGTAACAGTCGTCCAGGATCCAGCCGAACCATGTCGGGATCAGCTGGAGCCGGTGGGGAAGGGGTCGCACCTCCGCCAGCGCGGGGATCGCCGCCTCGAGGGGCACCCCCATGGCCCAGGAAAGGGCCAGGGCTCCGCACGCGAGGACGGCCGCGTGTTCTCCCAGGAGCTGGAGCTTGACCTTGTACGACCCCGCCGGGCTCTGCAGGGTGAATCGCACCCCTTGGGGATCATGGGCCCGGACCTGGGACGGGAAGAAGTCGGCCTCCGGCGAGACACCGAACCGCAGACACAGCGCCTGACACAACTCCACCCTGCGCCGGAGCTCCGGATAATCCCATGCCAACGCCAGGATCCCCTCCTCCGGGAGGCACTCGGCGAGCTCCCACTTCGCCTCCGCGATCTCCTCCAGGCCGCCGAAAGCCCCGTAGTGAACCTCTCCCACTCCGGTGATGATCCCGGCCCAGGGGTCGACGAGCTCGCACAAGGCCTTTATCTCCCCCCGTTTGCACATCCCCAGCTCGAAAACGGCGATCTCGGTCCCATCGGGGACCGAGAGCAGGGCCAAGGGCACCCCGATCTCGGTGTTGTAGCTCTCGGGGGCGCGGTAGACCCGGAACCGCGTGCCCAGGGCCGCGGACAGGAGCTCCTTTGTGGTGGTCTTCCCGAAGGATCCGGTGATCCCCACGGTGGGAATCGCGAGCTCCCGGCGCCTCCACTTCCCGAGCTCCCAGAGCGCGCGCTGCACGTCCTCCACCACGATCAGCTTGTGGCCAACGCCCGGACCCCGGGACCCCAGCGCTCCGACGGCGCCGCTGGAGAACGCCGCCCCCACGAAGTCGTGGCCGTCGTGTCGCGCTCCCACGATGGCCACGACGAGGTCACCGGGTCGTACCCGCCGGGAGGCACAGCTCGCGCCCGAGGCCCCGAAGGGGGGGCGGGGGCGGAGGAGCTTCGCCCCCACCACCTCCGCCGCTTCCCGCAGGTCCCACATCCCCGGCTAACCCCCGGCCTCGGGTATCGGCTTCCCCTGGACCTCGGGGGGAACCCCCTCCGGAGGCGCCTCCTGGGGAGCGGCTTCCTCCCGGACCAGAGGGATGATCACTCGGTCCTCGCCGTAGACGAACCGCATCCCCGTCTTTTCGGTGACGTGGTCCACCCCGTAGAGGAGGGCCTGGCCCGCCACGTCGGAGAGGGGGTCCAGGGCGAATAGCTCCACGGTGATGGTGTTGAAGGTGGGGATCCCCTCCAGGTACTCGAGCAAGTCCTCGAGATCCTCGAACAGAGGGGGTTTCTCACCGCTCTCCAAGGGCCGGGGGCCCCCGTAAGCGCGGAGCTCGACGTAATCGCCGTAGACGTCCTCGGGGATCGTCAATTTCCCGTGAAGGGATTCGACATCGCCACGCCAGTTACGGATGTAGAGGTCGAAGTCGATGGTCTCCCCCGGGGCGTAAGCGTCCTTCTCCGGGACCAACGCGAGGATCTCCACCGCTTTGAGATCCCGTACCACGGTTACGTAGAGCTTCACGTCGGTGACCTCGGGGTCCTGGAACTCGTTGTATTCCAGGATCAGGTAAATGAGCGCCGCCTCCAGCGGTATCAACGCGGCTATATCGTCGGTGGAGAGGTAGACGTTCTGCCGCACGAAGGGCCAGGGCATGTTTTTCCCATCGATGGTGAACCGCACGAGGGCCGTCCCGGGACCGATCCGATCCATGGTCCGGTCGGCGGCCTCGAGGCCGGCGACGTAGATGAGGAGGGGGGTGATACGGGGCTCATCGGTCATCCGGCAGCGCAGGTGTTCGGTGCGGAGCTCGGTGTGGTCGGAGATCTGATAGAGGGTGTTGACCCCCTTCGGTTCCAGGCCCACGAACCCGCCGACTCCCGCCCAGCGATCGGCGTAAACCCCGCCCACCGTTTCGCCCAACACCCCGAGCTTGAAGGGGATATCCAGGGCGGCGAAGGTATCGATGATCCGGGCTCGGGTGAGGAAATACTTGGTGGAGCCGGCGAAGAGGAAGGGATGTCCGAAGGCGACCAGGGCGTCATCCTCCCGTAGGGTAACCGTCCCCAGGGCCCCGATAACCAGGTCCCCCTCCACAAGGCCCACACCGAGGGGGGCGCCGGGGCCGAACTCCAACGTCTCCGCCGGCGTCTGCACCGCCCCCGTGGGGGCCTGGACGATCTTGGTAATCCCGTACGTGCCGAGCCCGGCCACCACCCGCCTCCACGGGGGGAGGAGCTCCAGCAGCCGCGAGAACCCGTCGAAGCGGGAGAGGTCGAGGCCCCTCTCCAGGACGCGGAGGGCCCGTTCGGAGAGGCCGCTCGTCATCACCGGGACGCTCACCGGGAGCACGTAAAGCACATCCTCCTCGGGCGTCTCGGGCAGGACGCGGACGTACTCCACCCGCTCCACCGGGAGTAACCCCCGGAAACCTCCCCCGGTGTAAAGGCCGTGCTTCAGGTCCTCGAGGATCTGGAGCATGGGCTCGATGGGGGTCACGAGCCCCAGCGGGCGTTCGGGCTCGGCCCCCCAGAGCGCGGTGCGCGAGAGGGCGCCTGCGAGCTTCCCGTCCAGGTACACGGGACTCCCCGACATCCCCTGGGCGATCCCCCCGGAACGCTCCACGGCGTCCCCGCTGGCCCTCACCACGATGAAGTCGTTCTCGGTGCCGGGCTGGTCGATCACCCCCACCACCTCTACCTCGAACCGGGATATCTCCGTCCCCGCTACCACCGTCAGGCCGTAACCCCGCATCCCGGGGGTCACCTCCGCGAACGGCATGATCTCCACCGCGAGGGCGGTGGCGCCGAGAACCACGACCGCGACGAATACGCTCAACCCCTTCATCTTCCCTCCTTCACAAGGGAAACCACCAGGGAAGCGCCCTCTTCCATGGTCTCCACGGGTTCGAGCCCGGCTTCCCTCAAGATCTTCCGCCCTTCTCCCTCGTTGGTGCCCGTCAACCGCACCACCACCGGCACCCCGGCCCCGACCGCTCCCTCCACGAGTCCCCGCGCCACCTCATCGCAACGGGTGATCCCGCCGAAGACGTTCACGAACACCGCGCGCACACGCCCATCCTCCAGGACCAGTTCTACCGCCCGTTTCACGCGTTCGGCCCGGGCCCCGCCCCCGATGTCGAGGAAGCAGGCGGGCCTCCCCCCCGCCAGGGACACCAGGTCCAAGGTGGCCATGACGAGCCCCGCCCCGTTGCCGATGACCCCGATGTCCCCGTCCAGGCGCACGTAGGAAAAGCCGGCGTCGCGCGCCGCGCGTTCGGCGGGATCCGCGACCTCCTCCACGAGCTCCGCGAATTTGGGGTCGGGGGTATGATCGTCGTCGACGATCACCTTGGCGTCCAGGGCGAGGAGCCCGTCCGGGGTCTCGGCAAGGGGGTTTATCTCCACCAACGTGGCCTCGTACTCGCGGAAGAGGCGGTAGAGTCTCATGGCGATGGACATGAGGTCCCCCCGCAGCTCCCGGGGCGCGATGCGGAAGAGACGCCGCAGGCGGAACGCCGAGGGGCCCTCCAAGGGCGGGATGGGCTCGCGAGAGACCGCTTCCGGCCTCGCCCTCGCTACCTCCTCGATCTCCACACCTCCCTCGGGGGAATAGATGAAGAGGGGGACCGCCCGGGCCCGGTCGATGGTGATCCCGAGGTAGTGCTCCCCCTCGACATCCGCGGCCTTCACCACGAGGAGCCTGCGCACCACCGCCCCCTTGATCTCGCCCCCGATGAGCTCCGCGGCGATGTGCCCCGCCTCATCGGGAGTCCGGGCGAACTTTATCCCCCCCGCCTTCCCCCGCCCCCCCACCGGGATCTGGGCCTTCAGCACCACGGGCGTCCCTATCTCCCCGGCGGCCCTGCGGGCGCCCTGGGCGTCCTCGGCCACCACGCCGGGGTGAATGGGGATCCCGAACTTTTCGAACAGAACCCTCCCTTGCCACTCCAGAAGCTTCACCACATCCTCCCTTTCGCGAAAGGATATCCCCCGGGGACGGCCATCACCAACGGACAAATGCCCTCACGATCGCGGTCAAATGCCGTTCATTTGCGGATTTTCGTGTTTTGGATATACTGAGTGCGAGGTGGCTCCGTATGTCCACACACGAATATGACGTCCACTCGATAAAGGTCCTGGAGGACATGGAGGCGGTCCGCCGCCGGCCGGGGATGTACATCGGCTCCACCGGCCCGGACGGACTGCTGCATCTGATCTACGAGGTGGTCGACAACGCCGTCGACGAGCACCTCGCCGGTTACTGCGACGAGATCTGGGTGATCGTCAACGAGGATAGATCCGTGACCGTGCGCGACAACGGCCGCGGGATCCCCGTGGGGATCCACCCCGAGGCGGGAGTCAATACGGTGGAGCTCGTGATGACCACCCTCCACGCGGGGGGGAAGTTCGAGCGCGGTGGGTACAAGGTCTCGGGGGGGCTCCACGGGGTGGGCGTCTCGGTGGTGAACGCCCTCTCCGAGTGGCTGGAGGTGGAGGTCCGCTGGAGAGACGGCAAGGTCTACCGCCAGCGGTTCTCCCGGGGATACAGGGTTACCGAGCTCGAGGTGGTGGGGGAGACCACCGAGACGGGGACCACGGTGAGCTTCCTCCCGGACCGTGAGATCTTCGGGGAGCTACGCTACAACTTCACCAAGCTGACCCAGCGCCTCCGGGAGCTGGCGTACCTCAACCCCGGTCTCACCATCCACCTGGACAACCGCATCACTGGCCTCAAGCGAACATTCCACTACAAGGGCGGGATCGTCTCCTTCGTGAAGGAGCTCGCCACCGGGAAGGAGCCATTGCACAAGGACCCTATTTACCTCTCCGATTCCAGGCCCGATCGAGCGGTGGAGATCGCCATGCTCTTCACCAATGCCATCGAAGAGGAGGTCTTCACCTTCGCCAACTGCATCAACACCAGGGAAGGTGGGACCCACCTCACCGGCTTCCGGGCCGCCCTCACCCGGGTGATCAACGACTACGCCCGGGAGAAAAAGCTCCTCACCAAAAAGGATGAAAACCTCCCCGGGGAGGCCATCCGGGAAGGGCTGGTAGCCATCGTCTCGGTGAAGCTCCCCTCGCCGGAGTTCGAGGGCCAGACCAAGATGAAGCTCGGGAACCCCTGGGTCCGGACCTACGTGGAGGAGGTGGTCCGGGAACAGCTGTACCAGTACCTGACGAAAAACCCGGGGGTGGCCCGGACGATCGTCGAGAAGTCCATCGCCGCCCACCGCGCCCGGCAGGCGGCGGCCAAAGCGCGGCAGCTCGTGCGGCGGAAGGGGGTGTTGGTATCCCTCTCCCTTCCGGGAAAGCTCGCCGACTGCACCAGTGAGGACCCCACCGTGGCCGAGCTCTTCATCGTGGAGGGCGATTCCGCCGGGGGCTCGGCCAAGCAGGCCCGGGACCGCACCTTCCAGGCGATCCTTCCCCTGCGGGGGAAGGTCCTGAACGTGGAGAAAGCGGGGCTTTCGAAGCTCCTCGATAACCAGGAACTGCGGGCGATCATCACCGCCTTAGGCACCGGGATCCGCGAGGAGTTCGATATCTCCAAGCTCCGCTACCACAAGATCATCCTCCTCACCGACGCCGATATCGACGGGGCCCATATCCGTACCCTCCTCCTCACCTTCTTCTTCCGCAACCTCCGCCCCCTGATCGAGCATGGCCATGTCTACATCGCCCAGCCCCCTCTCTACAGCGTCCAGGTGGGAAAGGAACGGTTTTACCTCTACTCGGACGACGAACTCGAGCGCTTCCGGCGGGGCGCCGATGGGAGATACACCGTGCGGCGCTTCAAGGGGCTCGGGGAGATGAACCCCCGGGAGCTCTGGGAGACCACCATGAACCCCGAGACCCGGGTGCTGAAGAAGGTCACCATCCGTGACGCCCTCGAGGCTGACGAGATCTTCTCCACCCTGATGGGGCCCGATGTATCGTTGCGGCGGGCCTTCATCCAGGAGAACGCCCACCGGGTGGCGGTGCTGGATATCTGAGCCGCATCGGTCGGCACCCGCCCGGCGTGTCACGTCGCCGTCGCGGAAGGGGCGTTTTTCCCAGACGGGAAAGAAAAGGTTCCCCTCTATCCCTCGATCGCGCTCCTATAATGGGCATCGCGGAAATCCTTCGGTGACATGGAGGTGTGGATGCGAAAGTCACTGGCCGTTGCGACGGCTCTCGTCCTCCTCGCTTCCCTGGGCGCGATGGCCCAGGGGCGGCTGGGGGTGGGCGGCAGCTTCATGGGAGGGTCTCCTCTCCTCGACGCCTTCGCCGAGGTCTCACTGGCCCCCAACCTGGCGCTGCGCACCACCTTCTCCTACATCGCTTCCTTCGGAGGGGCGACCGCGTTCGAGGTCGACCTCTCCCTCCTCATCCTGCTGGGGATGGAGCAACTGGTCCCCTACTTCGGCGCGGGCGCGGGGGCGATGGTGTTGATGGGAGGCGGAGGGGCCCTCGGGGCCTTCACCATCAACGCCCTGGCCGGCATCTATTGGCCCCTGGGGGAGAACTTCGGCCTGTACATCCAGGGCCGGTTCCTGGGATCGGTGGCTGGGGGCATGTTCGCCGGCTCCGTGGGACCCGGTGTCGGGCTTTTCGTCTCCTTCTGACGCGAGGCGTCTGGACTGGCTGTTGCGGGAAGCCGGGGCAGGAACGGCGCCCCGGCTTTTTGTATCAGGCCTTTCCTGGGATTCCCGCAGGGTCGCTCCCGGGGACCTCTTCTTCGCCCTCCCGGGGAAGAGACACGACGGCCACGACTTCATCCCCGAGGCGGTAGCCAAGGGCGCCGTGGCCGTGATCGGGGAGCGGGAGCTCACCGGGCTCCCCGTGCCGTATATCAGGGTCTCCGACGCCCGCGAGGCCCTGGGGAAGGTCTCCGCCGCCTTCTATGGATATCCCACGCGCGAGCTCGTCACCATCGGCGTCACCGGGACCGACGGGAAGACCTCGGTGGTGCACCTCGTGGGGCAGCTCCTCCCCCGGTGCGAGATCCTGAGCACGGTGCGGGTGGAGCGGGAGGGCCTCTCCTGCGTCACCACGCCCGAGGCCCCGGAGATACAGCGCTTGGCGGCGGAGGCCCTGGCCCACGGGAAGAGGTTCTTCGCCATGGAGGCGTCCTCCATCGGGTTGGCCCAGAAAAGGACGGTGGGGACGGCGTTCCGGGTTGGGGTGTTCACGAACCTCTCCCGTGACCACCTCGACTTCCACGGGACCATGCGCGCCTACCTGGAGGCGAAGCTCCTCCTTTTCCGCGCACTTCCGCGGGACGGTTGGGCGGTGGTGAACCTCGGGTCCCCCCACGCCGAACGCTTCCTCGCGGTCACGGAGGCCCGCGTGCTGACCTACGGGGTGACGGAGGGGGACGTCCGCGCCGAAGGGATCACCGAGCTCAGGTGGGCCACCGGCTTCACCCTTGTCACCCCGGCGGGGAGGGTCCGCACCCGGGTGCCGTTCCCCGGCCGGTACAACCTGGAGAACGCCCTGGCGGCCGCTGCCGTCGCCACCGCCCTCGGGCTCCCGCTATGGGAGATCGCCCACGGCCTCGCCCGGGTGGCTTTGCCCCCGGGGAGGCTCGTCCCGCTCCCCATGCGCAACGGATCCCTCGCGGTGGTGGACTATGCCCACACCCCCCGCGCCCTGGAGTCGGTGTTGTCGACGCTCCGCCCGCGGGCCCGAAGGCTCATCGTTGTGTTCGGGGCCCCGGGCGAGGCCGACCCGGGGAAGCGCCCGGACATGGGCAGGGCCGTGGCCGAGCACGCGGACATCGCGATCGTCACCTCCGATAACCCCAAAGGGGAGGATCCCGTCACGATCGCGGAGGAGCTGGCCCGCGGCCTGGAGGGGACGCGGGCCGCTTACGAGATCGAGCTCGACCGCGCGCGGGCCATCAAACGGGCCCTGGAGATGGCGGGCCCCGGGGATATCGTGCTCATCGCGGGCAAGGGCCACGAGCGGTATCAGCTGGTGGGAGGGGAAAAGCTGCCCCACTCCGACATCGAGGTCCTCCTCTCCCTGGGGGCCGTGGAACGCCTGTAGCCCGCGGAAGTTCCATCCCCTTTCCATCCCCTCTCCACAAGGGTCGGGGATAATGCCGCCCACGAACACAGCTCATCCGAAGGAGGGATGGAAATGGACAGGAGAACGACGGCACGCAATTGGATCCTCGGGGCGCTCTTCATCGTCCTCGCCGTCGGCGGGGTCGTGGCCCTCGCCCATGGGTACGGGAGGATCGGTGAAGGCCCCTACGGTCCGACGATGGGACCGCTCGCCCCCGAGGCCGAAGGGGCCCTGCTCGCGGCCCTGGACGCGGAATACGCGGCCTACGCGGCGTATGACGCGGTGATCGCCGCCCACGGTGATCTGGAACCCTACGCCACCTTGAGGGAGGCGGCGGCGCATCGGATCGACGTCATAAAGGGGGCCCTCGAACGGTACGGCAGCGTCTACCCCACCGAGAACCCCTATGTCGGCACGACGGGTCTCCCCGGGGACCTAGGGGAGATCGCATCGGCGTTGGCGGAACGGGCAGTCGAACGTGCCTCAGCGTACGAGGCCTCGCTGTCCGCGGTGTCGGGCTACCCCTATATCGCGCGGATCCTCACGGCTCTGGAGAGGGCAACGCTCAAGACCGACCTCCCCGCCCTGGAAGTGGCGGCGAGGAACGGCGGCGAGCTGGGACCCGATCGGATGGCCAGATTGGGGTTCGCGCGGGAAGACGGGGCCCTCGGCGCGGCGGACGAGGACCACTGTCCCATGGAACACGGGAGGATGTGGGGCGGCCGTGAGGGCATCCGCGGAGGGGGCCCGATGTGGTGCCACGGGGATGACTGAGCTTCACCACTTCGGACCACGTCCAGGGGCACGGGGGTTACCGTGCCCCTTTTTCTCTATCAAGCCCTCCACATCCCGGGCCACCGCGTCCAGGGGACGTGAGGCATCCACGACCTCGGCCCAGGGTGGCGGGGAGAGGTCCCGCTGGGCCACGAGCCGGAGCGCCACGAGCTCCGGGGGGATCCCCGCGGACAGGAGCCTCCGACGCCGCACCTCCTCCGGCGCCTCCAGCCAAACGGCGAGGTCGAAGAGCTCCCGGGGCACATGGGACGAATGGAAGAGGAGGGCCCCCTCCACCAACAGGACCGCGGCCCCCCGATCTCGCTCCTTCCCGATCCGCTCCCGGATGGCCCGTACCACCAACGGGTGGACGATCTCCTCGAGCTGTTCCCTCTTTTCGGGATCGGGGAGGGCGAGCTCCGCCAGCCTCCGGCGATCGATGGATCCATCCGCCGCGAGGATCCCCGGCCCGAAGGCCCTCACCACATCCCGATAAGCGGGGCCGTCGGGGGCGTAAAACCCCTTCGCGATCTCATCGCAATCCAGGTGGACGAAGCCGGACCGACGGGAAAGCAGGCGGCACACCGCCGACTTCCCGCTTCCCGCCGGCCCGGCGATCCCCACAACCAACATCCCCCCATCTTAGCGGGGGCCGGGGTGGGGACTAAATCAGGGAGAGCTCCCCCGGCACCCGGGGGAAGAGCCGGGCCTCCGCCACGTGGGGGAGGCCGCAGATATAGCGCACCAACCGCTCGACCCCGATGCCGAAGCCCGCCGAGGGGGGGAGCCCCTCCTCGGCCAGCGATAGCAGGGCCCGATACTGCGCCGGATCCAGCCCCTGGAGCTCTATACGACGGCGGATCCGCTCCGGGAGGTACTCCCGTTCCCCGCCGGAGAGGGCCTCACCGTACCCCTCCGGGTACAGGAGGTCCATGTCCAGGAGGATGCCGGGGCGTTCGGGGTCCTCACGATCGTAGAATTCCCGGACGTCGATGGGAAAATCCACGATCCACACCGGTGTCCGTGCTTCCCGGGAGAGCGCGATCTCGTAGTCGTCGCCGAACCGACGCTGGGCCTCACGGTAAGTGAACGTGGGGAAGGGCCTTGTGGGCACGGTGAGTTCCCGCCCCAGCGCTTCGAGTTCGGCCCTACAGGTCGCCAGCACCCGCGAGAGCACGTACACCAGCAGCCGCTCCCCGAGGTCCATGAGCTCCTCGCGGCTCCCGTTCCGGACCTCGAGATCGAGCTGCACGAATTCCCACAGGTGCCGCCCCGTTTCCTTCCAATCTGGCGGTTCCACCCGGATGTTGGGGGAAAAGGAGAAGATCTTCTCGCAGACCCCCACCGCCGCCTGCTTGTGGAAGATCATGGACCGGGTGAGGTGCCAGTGGCCTCCGTACGCCTCGATCAGCGCCCGGTCGGTGTTGTGCCTGAGGGGATCGGTGAGCGGGGCCACGATCACCGGCAGGAGCTCCACGAACCCCTCCTCCCGCAGGAACTCCCGCGCGGCCCCAATGACCTCGCTTTCCACCTTGAGGATCGCTGCCTTCCGTTCGCGCTCTCTGTCGCTCAAGAACATGCTTACCCCCTTGGGAATTGGGGACCAATTGGACCACCCCCCTCGACCGAGGGGGCCTGTACCGTTCAGGAAAACGCGCTCAGGAGGGTTAACTCGGTGGGTTCACGCCCCGTGCGGGGCGTTATTGGCGGGGCCCAAGGGGGAGAGATCCTTCCGCTGGAACATCCGCTGCACCATAGACACCACCCCCGCCAATGGAGATCGACCGCATTATAGGGGCCGGGCCGCGGGCGTACAACCATCCCGGACAGGGCCATCAGCGGGCAGGCGGGACGGCGAGGCCCGTACCGCGGTGATGTGATATGCGCCACGGACCGGTGGGGGGAATTTGCTTATGATAGAACTTTGCCATAAAAAGGGCGTGCTTTTGTGAATTTCATCGAGGAGGGGGAAAGACGATGAAAAAAGGGGGGTCGCTCCTTCTGCTCGTCCTCCTTTTCGCGAGCATGTGTGGGGCTGTGGAGCTCGTGCGCTTCGAGAGCACGGGGCGCTTCGCGGGAGGCATGTACTGGCTCGAGGACGTGAAGCTCCACCACAGGGTCCTGTGGGAATTCGCCGGGGTGCCACAGGGCGTCATCACGCTGAGGCTCGAGGCGTTCGCGGCCGTTGAATGCCGTAAAATGCGCGACAACCGCGTCTATCTGCGCCTCTTTTACCGCGCTCCCGGGGGCGGACGATGGGAAACCGCCGATATCGCCCTCAAGCCCGCCGGGACGGGGGACGGCGGTTTGCTTCCCCTCCGGGGCGAGATCTCATTCTCGTGGTTCGGGGGGGATTCCCTGGAGGTGATGGTGAAGCGCACCTACGCCTGCGATCCCCACATCGGCTTCACCGAGGGAAGCGCGAGCTTCCCCGCCAAGGGCCCGAAGATCGTTCCGCCACCGCCCCCTCCGTCTCCACCACCCACACCCGCCCCGCCCCCATCCCTTCCGCCCCCGGCCCCGTGTTACGCGATCCCCGGCGCGGCCTGTTACCCCGACGGCGAGACGTTGAAGGCCGTCTATGGGATCGAGATCCCCGACGTGCCCATCGAGGAACGGATCCTCCTTCCCGAGACCTCGAGCCCCCAGGAGGCCTATGTCCTCGGTCCGGGACATTACTGGGGGGTCTTGGGCGGGGAGCTCGAACCGTGGGGAGCCCCGGATACCCAGGATTGGTACAAGATCCCGCTCGAACCGGGAAAAGCCGCCGTCATCTACATCGAACACATCGGGCTCTGGGACTACGAGGCCTTCATCTACGATATCTGCGGCCACTACCAGGAGAAGGCCGTCCACGAAGCCAATTACTGTGTCATCCCCTATACCGAGGATGTGCAGACCTACTTGCTGCGCATCTTCCGCACGGAGGGGGCCGGGGAGTACCTCCTTTCCGTGTTCTACGTGGACCTCTGCCCCCAAGGGGACTGAGGCTTCCGCGGTGAGACGCGATTCCATCCCGCGTCCACGGGATGCAAACGGTTGAGCCCAGTCGGTCCCGTATTTAAACTGGGGGCCCGGTGAGATGGCCGTGCGGAAAAGGGGCATGTCCCTTCGACATCGCGCGCGTCCCCTGGCAACCGCCGACTTGGTCGGAAGGGAGTTTGCCGATATCCTCTTTGCTCTGAGAGCGCACTCCAAATAACGATACGGGGGTACATGATCCGATGCGAAGAGACGATGGGAGCGAGCTGGTTGTGAACCCCTTTCCCTTGCTTTCGCGCTCACCGGACGCCACGGGAGCGGCATCGGAAGGACGCGGGGTGATGCGATGATAACCCTTAAGCTCGACGGACGGGAAGTACAGGCGAAAAAGGGGCAGACGATCCTCGAGGTCGCGTTGGAGAACGGGATCAGGATCCCCACGCTCTGCTATCTGGAGGGACTCTCGCCGAAGGGGACTTGTAGGCTCTGTCTTGTGGAGATCGTCAACCAAAACGGAAAACTCGTCCCGGCCTGCGTCACCCCGGCGGAAGAGGGGTTGGAGGTGGTCACCCACAGCGACCGCCTGGCCCAAATCCGCCGCACCATCGTGGAGATGCTCTTCCTCGAGAGGAACCACATCTGCGCCTTCTGCGTCTCCAACGGCCATTGTGAACTCCAGGATCTGGCCGTGGAGCTGGGGATGGACCACGTGACCCTGCCTTACCGCTATCCCGGCCTCGCCATGGACCTGAGCCATGGGGGTTTCGGCCTCGACCACAACCGCTGCGTGGTCTGTGGTCGGTGTGTACGGGCCTGTTCCGAGGTGGAGGGCGCGTTCACGTGGGGGTTCGCGGGGCGCGGGATCGACACCATGGTGGCCACCGATCTGGGCACCCCCTGGGGCCTGTCCGAGACGTGCACCTCGTGTGGCAAATGCGTCCAGGCGTGCCCCACCGGGGCCCTGTTCGAGAAAGGGATGGCCACCGCGGCCCAGATCAAGAGCCCGGAGATCATCCGGGAGGTCACGGAAAGGAGGCCCCGTGTCTTCTAAGGTGCGCGTGGCCACCATGTGGTTCTCGGGCTGCTCCGGCTGCCACATGTCCTTCTTGGACCTCGATGAACGTCTGATCGAGTTCGCGGAACTGGCCGAACTCGTCTACTCCCCCATCGTGGATCCGAAGGAGATCCCCGACGGGATCGATGTTGCCCTCATCGAGGGCACGGTCAATACCACCGAGCAGCTCGAACACCTGCGGGAGATACGCGAGAAGGCGAAGATCGTCGTCGCCTTCGGGGATTGTGCCATCACCGGCAACGTCCCTTCCATGCGGAACCCCAGCCCCCGTGACGAGGTCCTCCGCACCGTCTACGGCCGGGGGGACATCCCGGGGCTGCGCGCGGGGGACGTGCCGGCCCTGTTGCCCCGGGCCCGGCCCCTCCAGGAGCACGTGAAGGTGGATTATTACATCCCCGGATGTCCGCCCGATGCCGATCGCATCTGGAAGTTCATCGTTACCCTGATCAAGGAGGGGAAGCCGCGCCTGGAGGGCGAGGAGATCCGCTTCGGCTAAAAGGAGACGGAATGGAAAGCGTGAAGAAGATCCCGGTGACGCGTATCGAGGGGCACGGCCTCATCACGATCAAACTCGGCACGGACGGGAGCGTGGAGGAAGCGCGGTTCCACGTCACCGAGGTCCGGGGATTCGAGCACTTCTGCCGTGGACGTACCGTGTGGGAGATGCCGGGGCTCACGGCCCGGGTGTGCGGCATCTGCGCCGTTTCGCATCTCCTATGCTCGGCCAAGGCGGGGGACGCCATCCTGGCGGCCAAGGTCCCGGAGGCCGCCCACAAGCTCCGCCGCCTCATGAACCTGGGGCAGATCATCCAATCCCATGCGCTCTCCTTCTTCCACCTCTCCGGTGCGGACCTCTTCCTCGGCTGGGACGAAGACCCCGCGGTGAGGAACGTGTTCGGCCTGATGGAACGCTATCCGGAGCTCGCCCGGGACGGCATCCGGCTCCGCGCCTTCGGACAGCGGGTGATCGAGCTCCTGGGGGGGAGGAGGATCCATCCCGCCTGGGCGGTGCCGGGCGGCGTGGAGTACCCCCTGGACGAGGAGAGGCGGGACGGGATAAGGGAGGGCCTCCCGGAGGCCAAGCGGATCATCGAACGCACCATCTCCCTGTTCGAGGAGAACCTGCCCCGCTGGAGAGAGGAGATCGAGACCTTCGGCGACTTCCCCAGCCTCTTCATGTCGCTCGTGGCGGAGGACGGAACATGGGAGCACTACGCGGGGAGGATCCGGTTCGTGGACGCCGAGGGACGGGTGGTCGCCGACCGGCTCGATCCGTCGGACTATGCGGACTACATCGCCGAAGCGGTGGAGCCCTGGAGTTTCCTCAAGTTCCCCTATTACCGGGAATACGGATATCCCGAGGGGATGTACCGGGTGGGACCGCTCGCGCGCCTGAACACGTGCGAGCGCATGGGGACTCCGCTCGCGGACGAGGTCCTCAAACGGTTCCGCGACCTCTCTGGGGGCAGGGCCGCCACCTCCTCCTTCCTCTACCACTATGCCCGGCTGATCGAGATCCTGAGCTGTGTCGAGCGCATCGAGCGCCTGATCGAGGACCCCGCTCTCCTCTCCCCCCGGGTACGGGCAGACGCGGGGGTGAACGAGCTCGAGGGGATTGGGGTACACGAGGCCCCCCGGGGCACCCTCTTCCACCACTACCGGGTGGACGAGGATGGCGTGATCCAGTGGGCGAACCTCATCATCTCCACCGGCCATAACAACCTCGCCATGAACCGCACCGTCCAGCAGATCGCCGTCCACTACCTCCGCGGAGGGGACTTGAGCGAGGGGCTCCTCAACCGTCTGGAGGGGGGGATCCGCGCCTACGATCCCTGCCTCTCCTGTTCGGTACACGCGGTGGGACGGATGCCCTTGGTGGTGAAGCTCATCGGTCCCGACGGGACGGTCATTCGGGAAAGGAGCCTTCGGTGACGAACGGACGGACCGTGGCGGAACGTGGGCCCACGCGGCAGGAGATCCTCAAGAGGTTCCCACGGAGAAAGGACCAGCTGCTCCCGGTCCTCCACGCCCTACAGCGGGCGAACCCCCGGAACTACCTGACCCCGGACGACCTGCGCGCGGCCGCGGAACACCTGGACCTCCCCCTCGCCGCCGTCTACGACGCGGTGACATTCTACTCGATCTTCTCCCTCGTTCCCCGGGGGAGACACATCATCCGGGTTTGCCGGTCCCCCACCTGCCATCTCCTCGGCTCCACCCCACTCATCGCGGCCCTGGAACGGGAACTCGGGGTCCGCGCCGGCGGGACGACCCCCGATGGACTCTTCACCCTGGAGGTCGTGAGCTGCCTCGGGCTTTGCGACCGGGCCCCCGCGCTGATGATCGACGACGAGCCTTTCGGCCCGTTGGCCCCGGAGGACGTGGGAGAACTCCTCGCGCGGTACCGGGAGGTCGACCGATGAAGGCCTGGATGGAAAAGAGGATCCTCCTCGACAACGTGGGGGTCATCGACCCCGAACGGATCGAGGACTACCTCGAGCGCGGCGGCTACGAGGGATTGAAGGCGGCGTTGCGGCGCACCCCGGCGGACGTGGTGGCGGAGCTAAAGGAATCGGGGCTCCGCGGCCGGGGAGGGGCCGGGTTCCCCACAGGGCTCAAGTGGGAGTTCGTCCTCAAATCCCGGGCCAAGACCCGTTACGTCGTCTGCAACGCGGATGAGGGTGAGCCCGGGACCTTCAAGGACAGGGTCCTCATGGAGGGCGATCCCCACCGACTCATCGAGGGGATGGCGATCTGCGGCTACGCTGTGGGGGCCCGCAGGGGGTTCATCTACGTGCGCGGCGAGTACGCCCTCTCCATCCGCCGTCTGGAGCGGGCCATCGCCCAAGCCCGGGCCCACGGGTTCCTGGGACGGAAGATCCTGGGAACCGATTTCTCCTTCGACATCGAGGTCCGCGCCGGTGCGGGGGCCTATGTATGCGGGGAGGAGACGGCCCTGTTGGAGTCCATGGAGGGCAAGCGCGGCTGGCCCCGGATCCGTCCCCCTTCCCCGCGGACCAAGGCTTCCGCGGGAAACCCACGGTGGTGAACAACGTGGAGACCCTGGCCAACGTCCCCGAGATCGTGCGCCGTGGGGCCGCGTGGTACCGGACGTTGGGGACCGACGATTCGCCGGGAACGAAGCTCTACCCCCTTCTGGGGAATCTCAGGCGCACCGGGCTCGTGGAGGCGGAGATGGGGATCCCCCTCCGGGCTCTGGCGCTCGACCTCGGGGGCGGCCCCCCTGAGGGACGGGAGTTGAAGGGGCTCTTGGTGGGAGGGGCCGCGGGGACCTTCCTCACACCCGATGAGCTCGACGTTCCCATGGACTTCGGGTCCCTGCGGCGGATCGGAGCGGTGCTCGGTTCCGGGGCAGTGCTGGCCTTCGACGATACCGCGTGCGTGGTCGACCTCCTGTGGTCCGTGCTCTCGTTCTTCTCCCACGAATCCTGTGGACAGTGCACCCCGTGTCGGGTGGGCACCGCGGTCCTCCTCGACCTGCTGGCGAAGGTGCGGTCCGGGAACGGGGATCGCTCGGTGCTGGAGGACATGCGACGGGTGGTCCAGGTCATGGAGGTTGCATCCCTCTGCCCGTTGGGGCAATCTGTGGGGCTCCCCGTGGGCACCGCGCTGGAGAAGTTCCGCGGGGAGTTCGAAGCTCATCTTAGAGAAGGCCCTTGCCCACGATGTAAGGCCGCAACGGAGGTATACGTTTGAAGATCACATTCGCCGGAGCTGCGCAGACCGTAACCGGTTCCTGTTTTCACGTCGAAACGGACACCACGGAGTTCCTGGTGGACTGCGGCATGTTCCAGGGACTCCCCGAGCTCGAGGAGCGCAACCGTGCCCCGTTTCCCTTCGACCCCCGGGCCGTCCGTCGGCTCCTCCTGACTCACGGCCATCTGGACCACCTGGGGCTCATCCCCCGGTTGGTGCGAGAGGGGTTCCGGGGGCGGATCGTGACCACCGTCCCAACGCGGGATATCGCCCACATCATGCTCATGGACGCCGCCCGCATCCAGGAGGACGGTGAGGGGGAGGAACCCCTCTACACCACCGAGGACGCCTTTCTGGCCCTGGACCGCATGGACCGCCTCCTGGAGTCCGGGCAACACTACCGCATGGCTCCGAAGGTGGAGGTCACCTTCATGGATGCCGGCCACATCCTGGGGGCGGCGTTCATCGTGGTGAAGGCGGAGGGGAAGACGGTGGTCTTCTCGGGGGATCTCGGGAACCGGGGGAAGCCCCTGGTGGAGGATCCCGCCTATCCACCCAAGGCCGACGTATTGATACTGGAGTCCACCTACGGCGACCGCACCCACCGGCCCATAGAGGAATCCATCGAGGAGCTACGCCAGGTGATCATCGGGACCTTCGAGGCTGGGGGAAACGTGATCATCCCCTCCTTCGCCCTGGAGCGGACCCAGGAGGTACTGTACATTCTCTACCGCCTCTGGCGGGAGCGGAAGATCCCCAAGTGTGAGATATACCTGGATTCCCCCCTGGCCACGGCCGCGACACGGATATTCGAGAAGCACTCCGGCCGTTTCCCCGAGCCCGCGCGCCGCATCTTCCGCAAGAAACGCAACCCCTTCGCGTTCGAGCTCCTGCGTTACACCCTCACCCGCCGGGCATCCAAGAAGATCCCCGTCGAGGGCGGGGGCGCGATCATCATAGCCGGGAGCGGAATGTGCACCGGGGGGCGGATCCTGTACCACCTGAAGGCGAACCTCCCCCGCCCCGAGTCCTCGATCGTGTTCGTGGGATACCAGGCCGAGGGCACCCTGGGACGCCAGATCCTGGATGGGGCCGAACGGGTGGAGATCATGGGATCCATCGTGCCCGTGCGGGCGAACGTGGTACGGATAGAGGGGCTCTCCGCCCACGCCGACCAGGGGATCCTAGTGGACTGGGCATTGCACGCCGATCCGGATCTCATCTTCCTCGTACACGGGGAGGAACGGGCCCTGGCCGCGTTGGCGGAGAGGTTCATCTCCCATGGATACTCCGTCCACATCCCCGCTTGGCACGAGACCGTCGAGGTCTGAGACTCCCGGCCTCACTCCTCGGGAGGGCCGTTCTTGACAACGATGGAAGGACCCGGTAGAGTGGCTTTTGTGCAGGACCGCGTAGTGCCGCAGTGGCCGTTGGGGTGTTCCCCAACGCAGTAAGGCACAGAAGCAGGTCCGAAATCGAACAGGAAAGGAGGGGAGCAGTCCAATGGCCACCGGAAAAGTGAAGTGGTTCGATCAGGCCAAAGGGTATGGTTTCATCGAACAGGACGGGGGCCCCGACGTCTTCGTCCACTTCTCCGCCATTAACATGCCCGGGTTCAAGACCCTGCGCGAAGGCCAGGTGGTGGAGTTCGAGATCGAGGAAACCCCCAAGGGACCACAGGCCAAGAACGTGATCCCCCACTGAGCGGGGAAGACGACGGGACGACGAAAGGCCCCGGCACGAGCCGGGGCCTTTCGTCGGGACAGGGATATCCCCTTCCCAGGCACTCACCCGCCCCCTTCCCTCCGACCGCGGCGCTTGAACGCGTAATACACCGCCCCGACCAAGAGGAGGGCGACGATGAGCCACACCCACCAGGGGACACCCCTTCCACCTGCCCCGGCCTCCTCCTGGGCCCAGACGGGCAACCCGATGCCCAGAGGAAAGCCCCATATGAAGCCCCGCATGGACCATCACCTCCGCGAGGATTATAACCGCGTTATAGTATTCCGAACCTACCCGGGGATGGGGACGGCGGCGGTAGAATCGCCCCGTGAATCTCTGGGTCTACGGATACTTCGGACGGGGAAATCTGGGGGACGAGGCCCTGGCACGCGTTTGGCGGGTGAGGCTCTCGGGCCTCGGCAGGGTGAAGCTCGTCTCCCCCCCGCGGCTTCCCGGGGCGGAGGTGACGGTGTTCACCGGGGAGCCTTTGCAGGACCGCACCTCGCGGCGCTCCTTCCTCTTCTATGCCGCCGCCCTCCGACGCGCTGCGCGCCGGGGACGCGCGGTCCTCGGGGCGGTGGGGGTGGACGTGAGGTCCCGGATCTCCCTCGCCCTTCTCCCCCACATCCTGCGCGGGGTGGACTACATCTCCGTGCGGGACACCCGTTCCCTCGGCATCCTCCGCTCCCGGGGGATCGGGGCGCGGGAGGCCCGGGATGTGGCCCTCCTCCTCCCCGCGCCCCGCGGGGGTCCAGGGGGGCCGGTGCTCCTCAACCTGGTCCCCGCCCTTCCCGCGGCGGTGCGGCGAAGGGCGACGGGGCTCGCCCGGCACGCGGCCGCGGCGCTCGGGAAGGAGCTCCGGGGGCTCGTGATGGATCGGAAGGAGGACGTGGCCGCACTTCGGGGGCTCCCGCTCCTCGCCCCCCGCTCGGTGGAGGAGGCGTTGGACGTGGTCGCCTCCGCCACGCTCCTCATCGGGGCGCGCCTGCACGCCCTGGAGTTCGCCCTCCTCTGCGGTACCCCCTTCGTAGCGGTGCCCTACGCCCCCAAGGTCATCTCCTTTCTGGACCTCGTGGAACGGGACCTCCCCGATGGCGTCCCGCGCATCCACGGCGAGGGGGACGCCGCGGCGTGGGAAGCGGCGATCGCACCGGAGCACCTCCGGGCCCTACGGCGGGCCAGGGAGCGTCTCCGGGAGGAGGCCGAGGAGGGAATGGAGGATGTGCTCAGGTTCATCCGCGGTGTGGCATGAGCCGGTGATGGTGGCCGAGGTCCTCCGATTTCTGACCCCGGGGCCGGGGAAGCTCATCGTGGACGCCACCGTGGGGACCGGGGGCCACGCCGAGGCGATCCTGGAGCGGGGGGCGCGGCTCATCGGGATCGACCGGGATCCCTCGGCCCTGGACCTCGCCCGAAGGCGGTTGGCACGTTTCGAGGGACGGTGCCGTCTCGTCCAAGGAAATTTCCGAGACTTGGAGGGGATCCTCGCCGGGCTCGACGCCGGGCCCGTGGACGGGGTGCTTTTCGACCTGGGGGTATCCTCCGCTCAGCTCGGGGACGCGGGGCGGGGCTTCAGCTTCCTCAAGGAGGGTCCCCTGGATATGCGCATGGACCCCTCCCAACCCCTCACGGCCCACGAGATCGTGAACCGCTGGCCGGAGTGGGAGATCGCCCGGATCCTGCGCGAGTACGGGGAGGAACGCTACGCCCGCCGGATCGCCCGGGCCATCGTGCGGGCCCGTCCCATAGAGACCACCACGGAGCTCGCCGAGGTCGTGGCCCGCTGCTATCCCCCGGGACGCCACCGCATCCACCCCGCTACCCGCACCTTTCAGGCGCTGAGGATCGCGGTGAACGACGAGCTCTCCGCCCTGCGGGAGGGGTTGCTCGCGGCCATCCGGGCCCTGCGCCCGGGAGGGACGGTGGTGACCATCTCCTTCCACTCGCTGGAGGACAGGATCGTGAAGCGCACCCTCCGTCAGCGCTGGATCGCCGGCGAGGTGGAAATCCTGACGAAAAAGCCCCTCGTCCCCTCGGCCGAGGAGGTCGCTAGGAATCCCCGGGCCCGTTCGGCCAAGCTCCGTGCCGCCCGCAGGACCGAGGCAAAAGTTCGTTCCCCTGGGTAGCCGATGTCTTCGCCCGGGGGGACGTGGCGCCTTAAGCTCCCCTGAGATGTACGGGCCCCCTGATGTCGGGGAGACACGGTGGCAGCGATATGCCGCCGCGATGGCCGCCATCCTGGTCATCGCGGGGTT
>JAJRVI010000158.1 GCA_024277405.1 Fidelibacterota bacterium | reverse complement strand
CCCACATATTCCCATGTTCCCTCTACCCCTGCTTCCCACGCGTACATGCCCTCCATGCAGGCCATCTGCCCCTGGATGGAGAGCACATCCCCGAAGAGGAGCGCGCCCGTGAAGACCCAATCCCCATCCACCATCCAGGAGACCTCCCCCGAGGCAACCAGGGTGTCCAGCGTGCCGGACAGGCTCCCCGCCAACCCCTCCAGGCCCCCGGGGTCCCAATTGCCCGAGACCTCCACGGCCGCCGCCTCCCCTATCAACTCCAGGCCCAGCTCCAGGGCCGTGAACCCCGCTTCGTCGAACCGTGCGGTGCTTTCCAGGGAGAGGGGTGGGAAATCCAGGCCAAAGCGCAAGGTCTGGCCCACCACCGCCCCCTCGCGGTCGAGTTCCAGGAGCCCGGTGAAACCCGAGGATCCCTTTTCCACTCCAGCCTCGTACCAAAGGGCAAAATCGGCGCCGGCGAATCCCGCATCATCCACCGCGACCTCGGCCGTGAACCCGAGGAACTCGGTGAGATGGAGCTCGGCGCCCACGGTCCCCTGGGAAAATCCCGCGGGCGTGAACTCCGCCGTCCCCCACAGGGCGAAGGAAGCCGTTTGATATTCAATCCCTAGCGAGGCCGCGGAGAATCCCGCTTCGTCCAAGCTTGCCCCCGCACGGACGCCCCACGGCCCCCGCCCCCCTTCTAACCCGAGCTCCTCCGTCCACCCGATGGATGAGAGATACGTGCGCGATGTGAGCCCCAATTCCCGGGGACATCCCGAAAGAGAAAGGAACAGGAGGAGACCGCCCAAAAGGAGAGGCTTCACCGTATACCCCCTGGTCCGGGGCAGTAATAGATCACCTCCGCCACGGTGCAGGCGCGGGCCTCGGCCCCGGCATCGTCCACCACCGTGAGGCAGACCTCGTAGGTGCCCGGCTTGAGGTAGGCGTGGGCGACCGTTTCCCCTTCGGCCGTGGTCCCATCGCCGAAGTCCCAACGGTACTCCACGATCTCCCCATCGGGGTCATAGGAACCCGCGGCGCTGAAGAGGATCTCCGTGTAGACCACCCCCTGATATGGCCCCCCGGGATCGGCGTGGGGTGGGATGTTGACCACGGTCAGGGTCTTGGTCACTGAGGCCGCGTTGCCGTAGCTATCGGTGACGGTGAGGGTCACCTGGAACTCCCCCCGCTCCGCATACTGATGGCACGGCTCGCGAACCGAGGAGGTGGCCCCGTCGCCGAAATCCCAGTGCCAGGAGACGATCCCGCCACGGGAGAGATCGGTGAAACACACCTCGTCCAGAATCGTGGGCTCCTCGGGCTCCCAGGCGAAGTCGGCGACGAGCTCCGGGGGCACGATCCGGAGGAGGCGTTCCGCCCGGAATGGGCGGCCATCCGCATCCCGCGCGGTGAGCACCACGCGGTAGAGGCCCGGGGTCCGGTAGCGATGTCGGACCTCGGGCCCCCATTCCCTATGGCCGTCCCCGAAATCCCAAAGGAATTCGCGCAGGGAAGCCCCCCTGGAACGGGACCCCTTCGCGCTGAAGGGAATCTCCTCCCCGACCACGAAGGTCGATCCCTTGGGCGAAGAGATGAGGATAACGGCCTCGTCCGCGGGCGCACCGGCGGCTTCCGGTGGGGGGGCTGTGAGCGAGGCCTCGATACGCAGGTTCTCCAGGTAGCGGAAGAGCCCCCCGGGGGCAGGGTTTTCCGCCGCGGCCGCGGGACGGAGTTCCCCTTCGGGGGTGGGGTCCCAGACGGCGATGAATCCGAAGGAGAGGTGTTCGCTTTTGAGATCGAACTCCGTGGAGATGAGGAGTTCCCGGATGGAAGGTTCCCAGATCGCCCCGAACCCCACCTCTCCCAGGTCACCCCTGATCCCGATCCCTCCCCGTATCCGGGAGAGGCCCTCTCCCTGGGAGAAAAGGAGTTCGGCCCCCAAGGAGAGGGGGGCGGAGGAGAGATACGCGGCGGCGCTTGCCGTGAACGACCCTTCCCACGCGATCGCTCCCGCGAGGGAGAGGAAATCGCCGTCCCAGCGGGCCTCCACGCCCCAACCCTTCACCCCCTCGGGCCCCAGGGAAAGGAGCGCTGAGGTCGAGAGCACATCTCCCCGGAGCTCAGCCCCTACGTCGATCGTCCATGGACCCGCGACATCCAGTCCCAGTCCGGCGGAGAGATCAAGGGGCTCGAGCCGGAGCGAACCTTCCACTTCTCCATAGACAAACCCCGTGCCCTCCCAACGGCCGCTGAAGGCGGTGGAGAGGGGGTCCCCGGCGAAGGCGAGTTCGAGCTCCATGGAGGCGAAGCCCTCGGAAGTGAAGGTGAGGGCCTCCCGGAGCCCCGGCCCGGCAAGGACCGCGAGCCCGATGGACATCACGCCGACAACGCCTGAAACACCCAGGAGGATCTTGGGCCGCCCGCTTTTAGCGCACATCACTGTCAGGGGAAGCTTCCCGCCCCCGGAATCGGCTTATCCCGGCGAAAACCGGCCTCCGCCGAATCAGTCCCGAAAACCCACGTCAGAGAGCCGCTTAAACCGGGAATTACTGTATATCTCCTGCACACCCCCGGTGGAAAGATCGAGGAGGTAGATCGAGCCGCTCCAGTCGGCGAAGTAGACCTTGCCGTCGCGGACCACGAAACCCTTGATCGGACCGGGATGCTGGTAGAGTGTGTAGACCGTGCCCCCCTCCACCCTGTAGAGCTTGGCGGGGGCGCGATTTCCGGAGCTGAGGTAGAGGATGCCGTCTTCGTCGAAGGCGAAATCCCCCGCCCAGGACATTCGGACCTCGTAGAAAAGCACGGGGCGGTTGCGGCCGTCGAGGTAATAGATCTTCCCGCCTCCGGCGCCGGTGGCCTCGCTGAAGAAGAGCCAAAGCGGGGGCCCACCTGGGGCCGGGGTCCCGGTTATGGGTGCGGGCCCGAAGGCGATGTCACGCACGTAGGTGGTGTGTTCGTAGGCCACCTCCTCCTCGGACCAGTGGTCGCGGAGCCAAAGGACCCGGAAGATCTTCGTGTCGTTGGCGTTCACGTAGTAGAGCTTCTCGGGGAT
>JAJRVI010000157.1 GCA_024277405.1 Fidelibacterota bacterium | reverse complement strand
TCTTCGCCGCCTCCAGGGCGGATTGGGCCTCGGCGTATGCGCTGGCCGCGGCCTCGGCGGCGGCGGAGGCGTTCGCCTTCGCCTGTGCCAGGGCCTTGGCCATGGCCTCGGCCTGGGCCTTCGCCTTGGCGTAGGCTTCGGCGATGGCCTCGGCCTGCGCCTGTGCCTCGGCGTAGGCCTTGGCGATGGCCTCCGCGGCGGCGACGGCCACCGCCTTGGCCTTGGCCTTCGCCTCGGCCACCGCCTTTGCCCGGGCCTGGGCGGTGGCGTAGGCAGCCGCCGCGGCCTCGGCCTTCGCTTCAGCGGTGGCGCGGGCCTGGGCGGCGGCCCGGGCTTGGGCGTAGGCGCGGGCCTGCGCCTGGGCGGCGGCCTGGGCGGCGGCCTGCGCCGCAGCGTGGGCCTCGGCCACCGCCTCGGCCACCGCTTCCACGACCCCGGTGATCTCGGTTATGACCTCGCCACAATCGTTGGGGAGGGTGGTGCGGATGCGCTGGTTGACGAGTTCGGCCTGGCTCGTGGCGCGTGAGTACGCCTCGGCGGTGGATTCGGCCTTGGCCTTGGCGGAGGAGTAGGCCTGGGCGGCGGCCTGGGCGGCGGCCTCCGCCTGGGCCTGCGCCTGGGCGGCGGCCTGGGCGGCCGCCTGGGCCTTGGCCACGGCGCTGGCGGCGGCCTCCACCTGGGCGCTGGCCTCCGCCTCGATCTGGGCCAGGGCCTCCGCGATCGCCTCCGCCTGGGCCGCTACTTGGGCCTTGGCCTGGGCGCACGCCGCCGCTGCCGCCTCGGCCTCCGCCTTGGCGCTCGCGACCTTCTCCAGGACCGCTTCCACCGCGGCCGCGGCCCACGATTCGGCGCTGGCACAGGCGGAGGCCGAGGCCGACGCCTGGGCCGCTGCCTGGGCACAGGCCTGCGCCTGGGCCTCGGCGTATGCCTCCGCCTTGGCCGCCGCGGCCGCGATCGCCTGGACACTGGCCTCCGCCGTGGCCACCGCCCGGCTACAGACCTCGAGGAACGCCTCCACCGCGGCCTTGGCCTTCGCCTCGGCCGTGGCCACTGCTTGGGCCGCGGCTTGGGCGCTGGCCTGGGCGGAAGCGCCCTCCTCCAGCAGTCCGGATACGGCCGCCTCGAGCTCGGACAGGACCTTTTCGGCCTCGGACGCGGCCGCCTGGGCCCGGGCCGCGGCCTGGGCCGCTGCCTGGGCGGCGGCCTGCGCCATGGAGACCACATCGGGGAGGAACGGTTCGTATTCGGCCTCCTGGGCGAGGAGCGGGGACCACCAAAGGAGGGAGAGGATGGCGAAAAGGAAGAAACCCTTGACGCGTACACCCATGCTGAAAACACCTACCTTTCGGAAAAGTTGAAACATCGTACTCCATTTACACCGCCGATCCAGGCTGAGTTTCACCGGCCTCCGCGTATGATTTGGCGCCGGTGTTGTTCATCCCCTCATACGCTCGGAGGTCGACGATGGACATCGCATGGGAAGCGGTGGTCGCCTCTTTCTGGACCGTGCTCATCGCGGAGCTGGGGGACAAGACCCAGCTCGCCATCTTCGCCCTGGCGGCGAGCCGGGGGCCGTGGAGCGTGCTGCTCGGGGCCGGCACGGCCCTGCTCCTGAGCACCGCGGCTGCGGTGGCGCTGGGGTTCGCGCTGCACCGCTATCTTCCCACCGGGGCCATGCGGGGTCTGCACTACGCCGCGGGCGCGACCTTCATCGCCCTGGGGATATGGACTATTCTCCGGGCAGGCTGAGGGCGGTTTCCCAGGCCCGGAGCGCCTCCAGTAGCCGGTGGTCGGTGAGATCCAGCTGGAGGGGAGTGATGGAGACGTAGCCGGAGAACACGGCCCACACGTCGGTGTCCTCCTCCCCGGGCGGGGGCGCGGGCATCATCTCGCCCGCGAGCCAGTAATAGTCCCGTCCCCGCGGATCCTTCCCCTTGACCAGGTAATCCCGCCATATGCTGGTGCCGAGGCGGGTGATCTTTATCCCCTTCGGCCGTGCCAAGGGGACGTTCACGTTCAGGAGCACCCCCGGGGGGAGGGGACTGTCCGCGAGGAGCCTCTCCACCAACGCGGCGGCGATCCGCGCCGCCCGCTGGTAATCGGGCGCCCGCTCCTCGTCCCCCTCCTCCGGCCCCAGGTCCTGGGAGATCGCCAGCGCGGGGATCCCGGCCTGGGCCGCTTCCATGGCGGCGGCCACAGTGCCCGAGTAGGTCACGTCCCGGCCCAGGTTCGCCCCCGCGTTTATGCCCGAGACCACCACGTCGGGGCGGCGCGGGGCGAGGCCGAGGAGGGCCAGGGACACGCAGTCCGAGGGCGAGCCGTTGGTGATGTGCACCAACACCCCGTCCGGGAGCCGGACCGGGGATACCCGGAGGGGCTTATGGAAGACCCTGGTCCGCGAGGCGGCGGACCAATTGCGATCGGGGGCCAATACCCATACCTCCCCCAACCTCTCCAGGGCTTCGCGCAGGGCCAGGAGGCCAGGGGCGAGATAGCCGTCGTCGTTGGTGAGGAGGATAAGGGGTGTTCCCACGGGGACCCTCCCTTTTTGGGAATTCTACGGGCTATCTGACCCCGGGGCAAATTCGAAGAACAGGAGCCTGGAGTCCCCGTAATCCCGGTCCCGGATGAGCCGGAGGGGGCCGTACCGGGGTTTGAGCTCCTCCGATCTGTGCACCTCGGCGATCACGAGGCCGCCCTCGCGGGGGATGGGGTACGCGGCCATCCATTCCAGGGCCTCCTGGGTGAGGCCCTGGGAGTAGGGGGCCCCCATGAACACGAGGTCGAAGCGCCTCCCCCGCCGCCAAAGTCCCACGATGGCCTCCCGGGCATCGGCCTTCATCACCTCAGCCCGATCTTCGTACCGGAGCTTCCGCAGGTTGGCGCGGATGATGCGGATCGCCTTCCCCGACGAGTCCACGAAGGTGGCCCGCCGCGCCCCCCGGGACAGGGCCTCGAGGCCCACCGCCCCGGTCCCCGCGAAGAGGTCCAGGAAATCGGCGTCGACGACGAGCTCCCCCAGCGTGTCGAAGAGGGAGGCCCGGACCCGGTCCCGTAGCGGCCTTATCCCGGCGGCGTGCCATTCCACCAAACGGTGTCCCCGCCTCTCCCCCCCGATGATCCTCATCTCCCCCATTTTCCCGGCCCGCACCGCCCCCCGCTACCGCGGGTCGCGATCCGGTTTGACAGGGGGGCGGTCCCGGAGGTATATCTCCTCGAAATGCTCCAAGAGATCGCGACGAGGGTCGAGGAAATCAGGAAGAAGTGGGAGGAGGACGGCCGGCGCGTCTCTTCCCTCAAGGAGCTGGAAGAGGTGCGCATCAGGTATCTGGGGCGGAAGGGCCTCGTCACCGCGCTCTTCGCGGCGCTCCGGGAGCTCCCGCCCGCCGAGCGCGCCGAGGCCGGGAGGCTTCTGAACGCGCTGCGGGAGGAGATCCAAGGGGAGATCGAGCGTTTGAGGACGGAGCTCCAAGCCGCCGCGGAGGCGGAGCGCCTCAGGCGGGAGGCCTACGACTTCACCCTGCCCGGGGTCTGGCGCGGGGTGGGGAAGCTCCACCCCCTCACCCAGGTGCGCCTCGAGATCGAGCGGATCTTCATGGAGATGGGGTTCGACGTGGCGAGCGGCCCCGAGGTGGAGACCGATTACTACAACTTCGAGGCCCTGAACATCCCCGAGGATCACCCCGCCCGGGACGAGTGGGATTCGTTCTACATCGGGGAGGGGTTGCTGCTGCGCACCCACACATCCCCGGTCCAGATCCGGGTGATGAAATCGCGGAAGCCCCCGGTGCGGATCATCTGCCCCGGGCGCTGCTACCGCCGCGACACCCCGGATGCCACCCACTTCCCCGTGTTCCACCAGGTGGAGCTCCTCTGGGTGGAGCGGGGCCTCACCATGGCGCATCTCAAGTGGATCATCGAGGAGTTCGTGCGGCAGTTCTTCGGTCCCGGGTACGAGATGCGCTTCTCCGCCGACTTCTTCCCCTTCACCGAGCCCTCGGCCCAGGTCCACATCCGCCGCCGGGGTGGCCCTTGGCTCGAGATCATGGGGGCGGGGATGGTGGACCCGGCGGTGTTCGAGGAGGTCGGGTACGATCCCGAGGAGGTCACCGGGTTCGCCTTCGGGTTGGGGATCGAGCGGATGGCCATGTTGAAATACGGGATCGATGACATCCGCCTCTTCTTCCAGAACGACGTCCGTTTCCTGGGGCAGTTCTGATCCCCGTCCGGGGGACGGGAAACGCGGGAGGTGGTGCGATGCGGGTGGCGGTGTTGGCGGCGGCGATCTCAGGGCTCGGCGTCCTCGGGTTCGGGGGAGGGTTCGGGGCCGGCTACTCGGGGGCGGCGTTCCTGTTCTGGGACCTCACGGAACTCAACGCGGCCCTGGGGGCCGCGGGCTACCCCGCGCTGGAGGGCGCCCTCGTCCTCTACGGGGGGATGGGCGTGGGGGGCGACGTGCTGCGGTTCGGCGGGGGAGGCTTCGGCGGCTCCCGCTCCACCCGGGCGGGCGAGAGGTGGGCGGAGCTCTCCCTCGGGCTGGGAGGGGCCTCGTTCGAGATCGCGGTCCTCGAGGGCGGGGGGTTCTCCGCCGCCGTGGGGGCCTTCCTCGGGGGAGGCGGCGCCGAGCTCCGGCTGCGGTCGCGCGCCTACGGCTCCCTCGACGATGCCCTCGCGGACCCCGCCGACCTCTACCTCTCCCGGGGGTTCTTCCTCTTCCTGCCCTTCGTGGCGGCGGAGTTCTGGCCCCTCGACTGGCTCGGGGTCCGGGTGACCGCGGGGAACCTCCTCGCCTTCCCCGGCCCCTGGAGGGCGGGCGCGGTCGAGCTCCCCGGCCCGCCGGGGGACCTGGGCGGACCCTTCTTCTCCGTCCTCATCGCCTTCGGCGGCAGGGGGGATCAGGCCGACTGAGGGCCGCGGGCCAGCAGGGCGATCCGGGCCGCCTCCTCCAGGGCCACCGCGAGCCGCAGGGCCGCGTCCGGGGTCTCCCCCACCGTCACCGTCCCGTGGCGGGCGAGGAGG
>JAJRVI010000008.1 GCA_024277405.1 Fidelibacterota bacterium | reverse complement strand
CCATGGCGAGGATCTTCCTCATCGCTTTCCAACCGTAGTAGGTGGTTCCCACGGGCTCGTCCCCTTCCGGTTCGCCGGTCACCAGCCATTCCTCCCGCACGGCGATCCCGTGCGCCTCCAGGGCGCGGCGGAAGCCCTCTAACCGCTCGGCGAAGCTGAGGTTCGTGAAGGTTGCGGCGACGAAGGCGAGGTCCCGGTGTCCGAGCGAGATGAGGTGAGCCGCGGCTGCATACGTCCCACCGCGGTTATCGATCACGACACTGTCCACCTCGAGGAGCTCCAAGTGGTTGTCCACCAACACCAGGGGAACCCCCATCCGCTGCAGACGGCGAACGAACCGAACATCGAAATCGCATCCCGCCAAGATCAGCCCGTCTATCTTGCGGGTATTCAACATCTCGGGCGGGGAGGCGGACTCGGTGGTAGCGAACAGGAGGTGGTACCCCGCCTCTGCGGCCGCCGCTTCTGCCCCCGCCATTATCTCGCCGTAGAAGGAATGGGGGGAGAGTGATTGGCGTTTGTGAATCAGGAAGCCGATGTTTTCCGTTCTATTGAGGGCCAGGGACCGGGCTGATGCATGGGGGGTATAGCCGAGCTTGCGGGCCACTTCCAGGATCCTGGCCCTCATGGCCGGGCTCACCCCCGGCTTTCCGTTTAGCGCCCGTGAGACCGTGGACACAGTGGTGCCTACAACTGCGGCGATGTCCCTAAGGGTGACATTACGTTTGGACTGCACCGCGCCCACCTTTTGTTAACCGGTTGCTTAATTTGATGGAGTTTTATACAACAAAGCCTGTTATCTTGTCAAGTTTTTCAACGCAAGCGGTTGCGTAAATATGGTGAATCCGGGCCGGGGACCGCGCCCGGTTATAAGCCGTCCAGGGCGGATAGGAGGGCCCCGAGGAAGGCCCACGCGCCCTCGAGGACGTCGGTGGAGATGCACTCGGGGAGGTCGTCGGAGGCGTGCCAGCGGGGGAGGGTCCCTGTGGCCGGATCGCGGCCCGCCAACGTGAGCGCCCGACAGCCCCGTCGGCGCAGGGCTTGGGTCTCGCACACGATGGTCATGGGGGCGGCCACAACGCCCCATTCGGGATGTGCCTCCGCAATTTCCATAGCCAGTGAGAAAAGCCCCGGGTCGGGGCGGTAGCGGAAGAGGATCCCCTCCGACTCCACGATGGTGAGCTCCCCCGCCCCTACGCCCTCCAGGACGAGGAAGTGCGCGTCCCGGAGCTCGGGGTGCCGGCGCAGGAGCTCCTTGGCCCCCCGGTGGTCCACCTCCTCCGCCCCGGTGAAACACACCCACACCTCCGTCTGGTCCAGGGGCTCCCGGGCGAGCCCGGCGACGAGCTCCAGGGCCACCGCCACCGCGGAGGCGTTGTCGTTCGCTCCCGGGGAAAAGGGCATCCGCAGCTCCCAGAGCAGGAACCCCACCGCGGCCGCGGCGTAGAGGCCGAGGGGGAGGGTGGCGTACCCGAGCACGCGCGTGCCGCTGAGCGCCCCGATGAGGAGGACCCCGGCCTCGAGGAGGTTAGCCGCCAGGGTGACTGTGGTCCCGATCACGATCGCGCTGACGCTTTTGGCCTCCCAAGCGAGTCGGCAGCGGTTGGTGTCGAGGTGCGCCAGGATCACGGCGCGCCTCCGCACGCGCCCCCGGGGCGGCACCCGCGCCAACATGTTCAGGCTACGGACCCGGGGGAGGAGGAACCTGAGGGGGCTATCGGCCCGGGTGAGCGCGTACCAGAGGAGATAGGGGGCCATCGCGGAGATGGCCGCTCCGAGCCAGGGAAGCGCGAAGTAGGCGGGGATGGCGAGGACGGCGAAGGCCGCGGCGGATATGGGGAACCAATTCATGTCCGCCACCGCCGTGAAGGTTTCCTCCCAGGGTTCGATCCCCCACCGGGCGAGTTCCTCCCGGGCGTAGCAGGCCGCCCCGGCCTCGGCGGGGGAGCCGGTGGGACGAGGGTACGAGAGGGCCTCCACGTGGCGTAGGAGGCGCTGCGGATCGGCTTTCACGGCGGTCGAACTTCCGGCGCAGGGAACCGCGCGCTCGCGAGGATCCTCCACATTACGCCGAGGATCGCTCCCCGATCGTAGGAGGGGGGTGGCACGGCGAACACCCCGGGGACGGCGGTGCGGATGACGAAGGTCAGGGCGATCCACCTCCCCCTCTCCGGACGGGAGGCGAAGCGGAAGGATTCGTAGCGGGAGCCCGCCGCGCCCTCGGTTCGGTGACGGAGGTAGAACCGCCGGCGTCCGAGCCACAGCGGCTCCCCCGGGGGAGGCGGTCCACTCCCGGCCTCGATCAGCAGGGTGAACTCGGTGAGGAGCGTCCCCACGGGGATAGGCAGGGCCACCCCGGTGATCCCCTCCGCGTACGGCGCTGCCACGCTTCCCGGAGGAAGGCGAAGGGAGACCCCGTAGGGCCCTGAAAACTCCGTCCAAGTCTCTCCCATAGCGGGAAGAAAGAGGGCCACAGACGCTGCCGCTGCCCACCGGCCGCGCATCGCGCCACCAGTGAGCCGCGGCGGAGCCCCAAGGACAAGGACCGGTATCACCTCGGGCATTCCGGTATGGGAATAAAATCCATGTGGAATGTGGAAGAGGCGGTTTATAGCGGTTTTGAGCCTCACGCTCTGGATCTGTGCCCTGGCGGCGGGCGAATGGACGGTGGAGGAAGCACCGTGCTGCTACGTGATATCGCCTGTCCCGGGGGAAGCGATCCCGGCGGAAGTCCAGGATATCTATGAGGCCGTCACGGGCTTCTGGCTCCCTCCCGGGACCTCTCCCGCCGAGCTCGCCTCCCCGTGGACGCTCAACGTCTCCCCGGAACTCCTCCCCTCGCCCCCGGAGCGGGCGCTCGTGGTCCTCTACGACGACTTCGAGGGGTTTTGGTGCGACGTAGATTACTTCGGCATCGCGGGGCTCTTTTACCGCGACATCCCTGACAACGTCCTCGAGGGCCCCCTAGGGGCGTTCGCGCGAAAGGAGGCCAACGGCGCCGTGCTCGGTTGCATCGCCGCCTGTTGTCTCCCCACGCGGTGGGAGGCGACCCTCGCCCACGAGCTCACTCACATGATCCAGAGCCTCGCGGGCTTTAGGGTCCCGGAGCTCGGCCTGGACACGAACCTCGTGGTGGAGGGGATGGCCCGCTGGACCGAGCACGCCCTCGGCTACCGGGCCCCGGTGGAGTGGGACCTAGAACGGGAGATGGCGGCCATCTGGGTCCGGGAGGTAGAGGGGCTCTCGTCCGTGCCCCTGTTCGTCGTCTACGAGCTCGGCGCCACGTTGATGGGGGCGCTCGCGGAGCGCCTCCCGCCCCCGGCGATCCTGGGCCTCTTCTCCCGGGGGCCGCATGCCGCGGAAGGCATTCCGCGGGAGAAATTCCTCGCGGGGTTCCGCGAGGCTTACGGGGTCGAATGGGACGTGTTCCTGCGGTCGTGGCTCGCGGGGCTCCGGGCCGTGGAGATCTCCCCCGCGGGGAAGCTGCTGTACGAATACCGGCGGCGGGGGATAAGACCGCGTTGGAGCTTCCTCTGGCCCCTCCTCTCGCCCGAGGGCAGGGCAGAGCTGGCAGAGATCCACGCCCGCCTCTACTCCGGCACGGGGACGGAGGCCGATCTCGACCGGGCCGAGGCCATCCTGGAGGGCGTCCCGGTGGCGGCCACGGAGGAGGTCCTGGAGGCCCTGGAGAGGAGGCAGGACTCGCTGAAGCGCTGGGTCCGCGTCATCTCCGGCCCCGCGGCCGCGGCGGAGGTGACCCGCCTGAACATCGTGCGCCTGTCCGCCTCCCCGGAGGAGTACGTGCGGGCGTTCGTGGACCTCGTGAACCGCTACCTGGTCTTCCAAGTGCCGAGTCCCTTCACGGTCACAACCCGATAAAATTCGGACAGACCCTCGAGGAGGTGGCTATGGAGATCAAGATTGTCCCCATCGAGAAGCCCGATGAGGTGAACGTGATCCTGGGCCAGTCCCACTTCATAAAGACGGTGGAGGACATCCACGAGGCCATCGTGACCCAGGTCCCGGGGGCGAGGTTCGGCCTGGCGTTCTGCGAGGCATCGGGCAAGGCCCTGGTGCGCTGGTCCGGCACCGACGATGAGATGATCGCGCTCGCCAGAAAGAACGCCCTGGCCCTTTCCGCCGGACACGTGTTCGTCGTCTTCCTGCGCGACTTCTATCCCATCAACGTCCTCAACGCCATCAAGGAGGTGCCGGAGGTGTGCCGGATCCTCTGCGCCACCGCCAACCCCCTGCAGGTGATCGTGGCCGAGACGGAGCAGGGCCGCGGGGTCCTCGGGGTCATCGACGGGGTGAAGACGAAGGGCGTGGAGACCGAGGAAGATATCCGGGAGCGCAAGGAACTCCTGCGGAAGTTCGGCTACAAGCTTTAACATCCGTGACGCGTTACGGGTGACGAGTGACGAATTAATCCGCACCGATCACCCATCACTTGAAGCTTATGGCGAAGCCCCGCAGGAGGTGTTTCTGAACGTAGCCCGACAGGATCAGGATGGGAAGGGATGAGGTGATCCCGATGGCCATCAGGGGGCCCCATAGGACCTCGTACTCGGTGATGAAGTGGGATATGTGGATGGGCAACGTGAAGACCTCGGGCCTCCGCAGGAAAAGCAACGCGTAGATGAACTCGTTCCAGGTCATGATCACCGCGAAGATGGCCGTGGCCACGAGGCCCGGCCCCACCAAAGGGAGCACGATGGACACGAGGGTTCTGCCCTTGGAAGCCCCGTCGATCGCCGCCGCCTCCTCCACCTCGATGGGCACATCCCGCACGAACCGAAGCAGCATCCAGATGCTGTAGGGAAGGGTGTAGACCTGGTAGGCGATCACGAGGCCCGTGAGCTTGTTCAGGAGCCCCATCCCCTGGAGGGTGGTGTAAAGGGGGATGGCCAGGACTACCGGCGGCGCCATCCGCACCAACAACACCCAAAGGAGGAAGAACAGGTCCAGTCTGGCCGGGAACCGGAATCGCGCCAACCCGTACGCCGCGGGAAACGCGATCCCCAAAGAGAGGAGGGTCGCCCCCACGGATACCAGCACGGTGTTGATGAAGTAGCGGTAGGCCCCTTCCTTCCAGATCTCGCGGTAATGCTCCAGGGTGATCCGGTGGGGGAACCAGCTGGGGGTTCGGGTGGCGTACTCCAACGGCTCCTTGAAGGAGGTGGTGAGCATCCAGTAGATGGGGAAAAGGACGAAGACCATGACGAGAGCCAGCACGATCCAGAAAAGCCCGCGTTTGGCGATCGCCGTTGCCCGCCAGAGGTTCATCCCTCACCCCGCCAGACCTGCCGGATGTAAACGAAGCTCACCACGCTCACCGCGAGGAACATCACCACCGCCGCGGCCGAAGCCCGGCCCATGTTGAAGTACCGGAACCCTTCCCGATAGATGTAGAAGGAGATGGTCTCCGTGGCCGTGCCCGGACCTCCCCCGGTCAGAGCGTAGACCTTGTCGAAGATCTTGAACGTGTCGATGGAGCGGAGGAGCAACGCCAAGAATATGTGGTTCCTGAGAAGGGGCAAGGTGATATGGCGGAAGAGCCTGACCCCGGTGGCCCCGTCCACTTTCGCCGCCTCGTAGAGCTCCCCGGGGATGGATTGAAGCCCCGCGAGGAGGATCAGAAAGGCCATGGGGGTCCACTGCCAGATGTCCACCAGCACCACCGACCAAAGCGCCAGGTCCTGGCTTATCAGCCACTTCACCGGCTGGAGCCCCGCTGACCGCAGAGCGTAGTTGAAGATCCCATAGTCGTAGTGGTACATGGAGCGCCAGATGGCGCAGATCACCATGGTGGAGAACATCATGGGGAAGATCACCAGGGGCAAAAGGAACTTTCTCCCCCGGAACTTGACGTTGAAGAGGAGCGCAAGGCCCAATCCTAATAGAACCTCCGTCAATGTGGCTCCCACGGAGAAGAGGAAGGTATTCTTGAGCCCGGTGAGGAAGAACCGGTCGGAGAAGAGCCGCTGGTAATTGAGGAAGCCCACGAAGCGCTCGATGCGCCGGATGGGGTTGTAGCGGTAAAAGGAGAGGTAAAACACCCGCACCAGCGGATAAACGGTCAGGAAGACGATCAGGATCAGGGCCGGCAGGAGAAAGAGGAGGTTCGCGTGCCTGTGTGACCAACGCCTCAGTCGCCTCATCGCCGTTTCCCACCCTCAGTGGTCATCGATCATCAATGGGGAACATCGGGATGGGCCCGTCGCTGGGACGGGCGCTGGATTGCCGGATATCCGCCGGGCCGAAAACATGAAAGAAGGAAGGGAAGGCCACACGGGCCTTCCCTTCCCTTTTCGCCTATTCGCCGAGGACCTCGGCGATCTTCCCCGCCGCCTCGGCCAGGGCCTTTTCCGGGGAGAGCTCACCGATCAGGGCGAGCTGGAGATACTCGCCCAGGATCCCCTCGATCTCGCTCCAGACGAGCACCCGGGGCCGGGGGACCGCCGTCTCCAGCGCCGCGAGCTGGCTGGGGAACCAGCGGTACTTGGCCACCACGTCCGGATCGGTGAGGACGCTCTTTCGGGTGGGCGCGTGGCCGGCCTGGAGGGTGAGGATCTTCTGCACCTCGGCGGAGGTCACGAACTCGAGGAACTTGAGGGCGAGCTCCTTGTGACGTGATGCGGAGGAGATCCCCAGGAGCCAGGTCCCGAGCATGGGGGAGGACTTCTCCACCAGGCCCGGGGCGGGGGCGATGTCCACCATGCCCACCACCTTGGACTTCTCCGGGTTATCGAGATCCGGCACCCACGCGGGCCACACCTCGATGGCGATGGCGGCGTCCCCGGCGAGGAGGGCCTCCTTCACCTCGGAGGAGTTCCAGATCTCAACGCCCTCGGGGGCGTACTGTTTGAGGAGAAGGAAGAACTTCAGGGCCGCCACGGCCTCCTTGGAGTCCAACACCACCTTCCCGTCCCGCACGATGTCGGCGCCGAACCCCCAGAGGATGGGGAGGAAGCCGGTGACGATGGGGTTCCCTTTGCGGCCGCGGAAGACCACGCCGTAGACCCCGGGTTCCTTGGCGGAGATCACCGCCGCGGCCTCCAGCACATCGGCCCAGGTCTTCGGGGGCGTGGGGAGGCCGTACTTCTCGAAGAGATCCTTCCGATATGCGAAGAGTTCCACGTTCCCCACGTGGGGCAGGGCGTACAGCGTGCCGTCGGGGTACGGGTAGCGGCATACACTGAGCGCGGTGGAGACGAAGTCGGGATCCGGGGTGTAACCCAGCTCCTCCAGGGACGCCAGCCATCCGAGGCTCATGAATTCCGTGGCCCATGGGTCGTCCAACATCACGATGTCGTAAGCGCCGCCCCCGGCGGAGAGGTCGATGACGAGCTTTTCGTAGAGCCCCTTATAAGGAAGCTTCAGGAGCTCGATATCCACGTCGGGATTCTTCTCCATGAAGAGGTCCACCGCGATTTGGAGGGCGGCCCCGTAACCGCCATCGCGGCCGGCGATGACCAGTTTTTCCTTGGGCAGGGCCAAAGCCGCCAGACAAAGGAGGAAAACGACCACCACAGAGATCCTACGCACCGCTGATCACCTCCCTTTCGAAATGGCACGGATCCTTATTTCTTACCCTACCACCTCCTTTTTGGAAACGTTTACGTCCAAATCTTATAAGCAACGGCGTGTTTTTGTCAACCGATTTCAGTAAGTGGGCCAACACATGATGACCCACCCCTCAGGCCGGATCTTTCGGCTTTTGAGGAGTTCTTGAGGATGTGCGGCATCCCTCCTATTT
>JAJRVI010000156.1 GCA_024277405.1 Fidelibacterota bacterium | reverse complement strand
GATTTTTCCCTTGTCCCCGCCGACGAGGCGGCGGGGAGCGGACCGGCCCGCTACTTCCGGGCGGAGGGCCTGCCCGGAAAGGTGGGGTTCATCCCCGCCATCTCGAGGCCCTTCTGTACCGATTGCAACCGACTGCGGGTGACGGCCACCGGGGAGTTCCGGCCGTGCCTCGCGTTCGATGTGGGGATACCCCTGCGGGAACCATTGCGGCGGGGCGACCTCGGGAAGGTGCGGGAGGCCTTCGCCGCCGCGGTGGCGGCGAAACCCCCGGGGCACCGCTGGCACGAGGCCCCCACCCGCACCGGGATGGACGAGCTCGGAGGTTGAGGATGCTCAGGATGGTCACGCTTCCGGAAGCCCTCGACCTCATCCGGGAGGCCTTCCGTCCCCTGGAGGGATCCGAGGCGATCGCCACGGCGGAGGCCTGTGGGCGGGTCCTGGCGGAGGATATCCGGGCCCCGGAGGACCTCCCCGGCTTCCCCCGCTCCACCATGGATGGGTACGCCGTGCGCGCCGCCGACACCTTCGGTGCGAGCGAGGGGAGCCCTGTACGGCTTGCGCTTGTGGGGGAGATCCGGATCGGTGCCCCCCCGCCGGGGCCGCTGGGGAGGGGGGAGGCCATGGCCATCCCCACCGGGGGCTTCCTCCCCCAGGGGGCCGACGCGGTGGTGATGCTGGAGGACACGGAGGTCGAGGGCGAAGAGGTCCTCGTTTTCTCCCCCGTCGCCCCCGGGGAGAACGTGATCGGCCCGCGGGACGACATCGCCCGGGGATCCTCTCTCTTCCCCCGGGGACACCGCCTTCGTCCCCAGGATATCGGGGCCCTCATGGGGCTCGGGGTGCTGGAGGTCCGGGCGGTGCGTCGGCCCCGGGCCGCCGTCCTCGCCACCGGGGAGGAGATCGTCCCCCCGGATGTCCGTCCCGGCCCGGGAAAGGTCCGGGACATCAACTCCTACACCGTGAAGTGCCTGCTGGAGGATGCAGGGGCGATCCCGAAACTTTACGGGATCATCCCTGACAGCCACGAGGGGCTCCGCGCCGCGGTGGAACGGGCGGTGGCGGAGTGCGACCTGGTGGTGATCTCCGGCGGTTCCTCGGTGGGAGCCCGGGACGTGACCCTAACGGTGCTGGAGGGACTGGGGGAGGTGCTCCTCCAGGGACTGCGGATGAAGCCGGGGAAGCCCACCATCCTCGCCCGTGTGGACGGAAAGCCGGTGGTGGGTTGTCCCGGGCATCCGGTCTCGGCGTTCGTGGTGGGGGCCAAGGTGATCGTCCCCATCGTGGAGCGGCTCCTGGGGATGGATAACCCCCTCCCGCGTCCCCGGACCCCGGCGGTCCTCGCGGAAAACATCCCCTCCGCCAAGGGGAGGCGGGAGTTCGTGCGGGTGCGGCTCGAGGGGGATGAACCCCGGGCGTTGCCCATCATCGCCGAGTCGGCGGTGATCTCGAGCCTCGCCCGGGCCCACGGGCTCATCGAGGTCCCCGAGGACACCGAGGGCCTCGAGGCGGGAACGCGGGTATGGGTGGAGCTATGGTGAGGAAGAGGTACCTCGATCTCCTCCCCTTGGATGAGGCCCGGGCGCGGTTCCTCGCGGCCTGCGGGGAGCTCGGGGCCCTTTCCCCCCGCGAGGAGGAGGTGGACGTCCGGGACGCCCTGGGACGGGCGGCGAGCCGGGAGGTCAGGGCCCGGATCCCCGCCCCGCCCGCCCCCTGTGCCGCCATGGACGGATACGCGGTGAAAAGCGCCGACACCTTCGGGGCCAAGCCCTCGTCCCCGGTGATCCTGGAGGAAGGGGATTTCCTCCCCGTGGACACCGGGAACCCCATCCCTCCCCCCTTCGACGCCGTGGTGCCGGTGGAGGAGGCGGGCGAGGTCCCCGGGGGGATCGAGGTGCGCCGGGCGGTGGCCCCGGGGCAGCACGTGCGCGCCGCCGGCGAGGATTTCCCGGAGGGGGTCACCGTGGTGGCTGCGGGCGGGATCTTCACCCCCGAGGCCGTCGCCGCCTGCCTCGCCACCGGGAACGAAACGGTATGGGTGAAGCGCAGGCCCGAGCTCCTCTTCATCCCCACCGGTTCCGAGCTCGTTCCCCCGGGCGCACCGCTCCGGGAGGGCGAGGTCTATGAGACGAACTCCGTCATCTTCCGGGGTTATGTGGAGCGCTGGGGCGGGGAGGTGGAAGTACATCCCATCGTTCCCGATGAGCCGGGGCTCCTGGAACGGGCCCTTCGGGGTGCCCTGCAAGAGGACTACGATCTCATCTGTATTTCCGCCGGGTCGTCCAAGGGACGTGGGGACCACACCCCGGAGCTCCTCTCCCGCCTGGGGGAGCTCGTCTTCCACGGGGTGGCCATGGCTCCGGGGAAGCCCACGTTGTTCGGGGTCGTGGAGGGGAGGCCGGTCCTGGGGCTCCCGGGTTACCCCGTCTCCTTGTGGGTCGCCCTGATGCAGTTCGTGTACCCCCTGCTCGCGGAGTACTACGGGGTCTCCCTGGGACGGGGGGAGAGGGTGGAGGGAGTGCTCACGCGGCGGGTCCGCTCCGCCCTGGGGACGCGGGAATTCGTGCGGGTGAGGATAGAGGGGGACGCCGGCGACGCCCGGATAACGCCCCTCCCCGGGGGGTCTAGCCGCCTCTCGACGCTGATTTCCGCCGACGGGATCCTGGAGGTCCCGGAGGAGGTGGAGTTCATCCCCAAGGGGGAGAGGATCGAGGTGGAACGGCTTCCTTCCTGGTGATCTCCTCCGTCTCCACGATCCTTCCCCCCGCCAAACGCACGATCCTGTCGGCCAAGCGCCGGGCCTGGGAGCGATCGTGGGTGGTGAAGAGGACGGTACGGCCCTCCTCCCCCAGCCGCCGGATGGTCTCCTCCACGATGGCGGCGCTCTCGGGGTCCAGGCTGGCGGTGGGCTCGTCCAGGAAGAGCACCTCGGGCTCGAGGACCAGCGCCCGCGCCAGGGCCACCCGCTGGGCCTCTCCCCGGGAAAGAGCCGATGCCCTCCGCCTTTCGAACCCCCCGAGCCCCACCATCTCCAGCGCCTCCCCCACCCGCGCCTCGATGGCGGAGAGGGAGAGGGGGATCCCGAGGCGCCGGAGGCCCCGCCCGAGGCGCACCCGCGTCCGCTCCCCGAGGGAAGCCCGCAGGAGGAGCCCATAGGCCACGTTGCCGAAGACATCGGTGGAGAAGAGGACCGGCTCCTGGAGGACGGCGGCGATGCGGCGGCGGGCCTCCCGCACCGGGGTCGGTCGGCCATCGAGGAAGTATTCCACCGAACCCCGCTGAGGACGGAGGTAGAAGGTGAGGAGCCGGAATAGGGTGGTCTTCCCCGCCCCGTTCGGCCCCACCACCGCCAACACCTCCCCCCGCCGCACATCGAGGTCGACCCCGCGGAGGACCGGGTGCCGGCCGTAGCTGAAGTGGAGATCCCGGGCAATCAGGATCGCCCTCACCGTGCCTCCGCCGGACGGCCGAGAAGGCCCAGGACGAGGTTCACCCCGAACACCAGCACCAGGAGCACGATCCCGAAGGCGAGGGCCGTCTCGAAGTTCCCCTTGCGGGACTCCACCACGATGGCGGTGGTGAGGGTCCGGGTGTAGGAGGTCCCGTCCGCCCAGGCGATGTTCCCCCCCACGATCAGAACCGATCCCACCTCGGCGATGGCCCGCCCGAACCCCGCCACACCCGCGGTGAGGAAGCCCAACCGGGCCTCCCGCATCACCGCCCACGCCACCTGCAGGCGGTTCGCCCCCAGGGCGTGGGCTGCCTCGGCCACCCGCCGGCTCACCCCCTCGAGGGCCGCCATCATCACCCCGAGGACAAGGGGCGTGATGAGCACGAGCTGCGAGATCACCATCGCCTTGGGCGTCCAGAGGAAGCCCTTGAACGGCCCCCCCTCGCTCAAGACCAGCAGCACCAGAAGCCCCACCACCACCGAGGGGAGCCCCATGGCGGTGCGGATGAGGAGCTTCAGGGTCCCCCTCCCCGGGAACCTCCCCAGGGCGATGGCCGCCGCCAGGGCCGCGGAGATGGGGAAACACAAAAGCAGCGCGATCCCCGAGACCTTGAACGAGACGATGATCGTGCTGAGGAGGTAGCGATCCGGGTGGAAGAGGAGGGAAAACGCAGCCTGGATGCTCTCCCAGATCTCCCTCATCCGCCCCTCCAGTCCCGGGGGACGTACTCGGAGAAGTCGGGTTCCTCCCGCAGGGCGGTGGGGTAGAAGAGGGGCTCGCCCCCCACGGTGAGCTCGGCGATTATCCGCTGGCCCTCCGGGGAGGTGACGAAGCCGATGTAGGCCATGGCCAGGACGTAGTTTCGGTCCGGGAACCGGGCGGGGTTCACCGCCATGATGCCGTAGGGGTTCATCAGCATGGGGTCCCCGCCCTTCACCGGGCCCTCCACCACGATCTCCAAGTCGAGGTTTTCCCGCATGGCCAGGAAGGTCCCCCGGTCGGTGAGGGTGTAAGCTCCCATGAGGCTCGCCTGCACCAGGGTATCCCCCATGCCCTTCCCGGAGAGGAGGTACCACCGTCCCCCGGGCTCGATCCCCGCCGCTCGCCAGATCTCCCGTTCCTTGAAGTGGGTGCCAGAGTTGTCCCCCCGGGAGAGGAACCGGGTCCCGGCGGCGGCGATGCGGCGGAAGGCTTCGACGGCGGTGGGGGCCCCCTTCACGCCGGCGGGATCCGCGGGCGGCCCAACCACCACGAAGTCGTTGAACATCACGTCGCGGCGGTTGATCACCCATCCCTCCGCGAGGTAGCGGT
>JAJRVI010000155.1 GCA_024277405.1 Fidelibacterota bacterium | reverse complement strand
TTACGGGGACGGTTCTTGTCCTGTTCTTCGTCGTCGTGGCCCTCCTCGCCCCCGTGCTCGCCCCACCGAAGTGGCCCCACGAGCCTTACCGGATCCCTCGTTACGGTTGGGGAGCCGAGCCCAAACCCCCGAGCCCTAAGCATCCCTTCGGCCTCGCCTCGGGCCAATTCGACATCTTCTACGGGTGCGTGTGGGGAACGCGGACCGCGTGGTTCGTGTCCCTAGTGGTGGTGGGGCTTTCCGCCTCCATCGGGGTCACCCTGGGTTCGGTGGGGGCGTTCTTCGGGGGGTGGTTGGACGAGCTCATCATGCGCATAACCGATATCTTCTACGCCTTCCCCTTCCTCGCCGCTGCGATGACCCTGGCCTCGATATTGGGATACGGGGTATGGAGCGCCATCATCGCCCTCGTGGCCTTCGGGTGGATGGGCTACGCCCGGCTGATCCGAAGCGAGGTCCTCCGCATCCGCGAGATGGATTACGTGCAAGCAGCCCGGGCCCTCGGGGTACCGGTGTACCGTATCATCCTCCGCCACGTGCTCCCCAACGCCATTTGGCCCGTGTTCGTCCAGATCACGATGAACATGGGCTCTATCGTGATCACCTTCGCCGCGCTGAGCTTCCTCGGCGTGGGCATCCCCCAGGGGTACGCGGACTGGGGCCAGATGATCAGCTATGCCAGGGACTGGATCATTGGGCTACATGGGAATCCGCTCGCCTACTGGTATACCTTCATCTTCCCCGGCGGCGCGATCACCCTCTTCTGTCTGGCCTGGAACCTGGTGGGCGACGCGTTGCGGGACATCCTCGATCCCCGGCTGCGGGGGAGGATCGCCGTCTGATCCCTCTCCCCAACAGGCGCTCCAGGGACCGGCCCACGAGCCGTGTCCACGGGTGTTCCCGGGGGCTAATGGGCTCCACCAGGATCGTGTAGAACCCGAGAAGGTTTCCCCCCAGGACGTCGGTCAGCAACTGGTCTCCCACCACCGCGATCTCTGTCGGGGCGAGCCCCAAAACCCTCTGTGCGCGCCTGAACCCGAAGGGGAGGGGCTTTCCCGCGGAATGGATCAGCGGGATCCCCCGTTCCATGAGGGCCCTCGCCACCCCTTCCCGGCCCTTCGGCTTCCCGTTGGAGAGAACACAGATGCGCAAACCCATGGCTTTGAGGCGATCCAGCAGCCGCTCCACCGCCTCATCCAGCGCCGGGGCACGCCAGGGGCAGAGGGTGTTGTCGAGATCGAAGAACAGGCCGCGGATGCCCTTAGCCCAGAGCCCCTCGTAGTCGATCCCGAATACGGAGGAAACCTCTTCGCGGGGAAAGAGAAACCTCAAGGCCCCTCTACCTGCACCGAGCCGATATACACGAACGGCTTGAGCCGCTGGAGCATCCCCAGCACCCGCTCGAGACAGCCCGGGGTCACGTACATCTTGAACCAGGTGTGATTCCCGATCTTCCTGAACTCCCGCCGCACGTTGGCGATGTGATCCTCCCAAAGGAGAACCGCCTCGATGAAGGCCACCGCCGCCTCGTTGGTCTCCACCCACACCGTGTAAACCTCCCGGGGCGCGGGGAGCTCACGGATCTTCGCGAACCTGTCCCTTTTCCCCATCCAATCTCCTGGCTATCTCCCGCCGCAGGGCCACCTCGGGCTCCACCCCGTGCGCACGGGCCCAGAGGACCGCCTCCAGGAGCACCTCGCCCACCATCTCCTCGGGATCGCCGTCCCCCCACGAGATCCTCCGGGGCAGGACGATCTCCCGTCCCAACCCCTGTTCCCGCTCCACGAATTTCCGCGCCACGAGCAATGCGGGCTTTGTCCCGATCTCGAAACCTTTTCCCTCCCTCTCCTTGATCTCCTCCCAGCGGCCCCGCACCTCGTCGGGGGTCCGGGCCACGGCGTCCCCGAACACGTGGGGATGGCGTCTGATGAGCTTTTCCCGCAGGTTCTCCACCACGTCCACGATGGAGAACCGCCCGACCTCCTCCTCCATGCGCGCGTGGAGGAGGACCTGGAGGAGCAGATCTCCCAGCTCGTCCTTGAGCCTCGTCGGGTCCCCGTCCTCGATGGCCTCCGCCACCTCGTAGGCCTCCTCGATGAGATAAGGGATGAGGGAGCGATGTGTCTGGGCGCGATCCCATGGACACCCCTTTGGCCCTCTCAATCGGGCCACCACCTCGACGAGCTCCACGAAGGTCCTGCCCGGATCCTTCTTCATCCCCCGGGCCCCGTGCCCGCCGGCTGTGATGGGGTCTGAACCGCCCCCTCGGTCGTCGTCCGGGAGGGGGTCTGCTCCTCCACCTCGACCCCGAGCTCCCTGAGGAGGGAAACGAGCTCTCCGGCCCGGAAGGAGGGGTCGGCGGAGTAGATCTCCTGGAGATCGGCCTTCGCCTTTTCGGTCCGGCCGAGGCGCTTGTAGATCAACGCCCGCTGCCACAGGGCCTCTTTGGCCGCTTCCGTGAGCTCCCCTCCAGGCCCTGCCCGTTTCTTCTCGGACTCGATGATCTTGCCCAGGACGGCGATCTTGAGGTCATCTCCTTTCGCCAGGGCCAGGGCCTGCTTGTAATACTTCAGGGCCTCATCGTAATCCGTCTTGCCCACGTAACAGTCGCCGAGCCCCAGGAGGGCATCGATGTCCTGGGGTGACTGCTCGAGGATGAACTTGTACTGCTCGATGGCGGCGGAATACTTGTAGTTTTGGTAGTAGTAGGACGCGAGCCGGAACCGGGCCTCCAGGTCGTCGGGCCGGAGGTCGACGATCTTCTTGGCGAGGTCCTCTTTGACGGCCGTGTCGGTGGTGCGCTTGAGCCCCTCCTCATACCAGAAGACCGCCTCCTCATCGTCCCCGAGGTCACGATACAGGTCCCCGAGGCGCTCGTAGGGCTCGTAACGATAGGCATAACGGTTCTTCACGGCCTCGTAGATCTCGGCGGCCTCATCGGTGTCGCCCAGGGCCTTGTACGCGTCCCCCAAGGCGAGCCGGTAGTCCCAGGAGGGGTTCTTCTCCACCGCTCGTTCGTAATAGGATAGGGCCTCCTTGGGGTTCCCTTCGGCCATGAGGAGGTCCCCCATGAGCTTGAGCGCCCGATCGTTGTCGGGAGAAGCCTTGAGCACCTCCTCCAGCACGGTCCGGGCCTCGGAAAGCTGCTTCCCCTCGAGGTAGGCCTCCGCCAGCTTCACCTTCACGTAGGTGGCGTCCGGCTTCACCTCCAACGCCTTGCGATACCGCTCCACCGCCCGGTCATAGAGCCCGATGGCCATGGCCACATCCCCCTGCCCCACCAGAGCCTCTACCGAGTCCGTCTGGACACGCAGGACCTGGTCATACTCCCGCTCGGCCTCGATGTACAGCTCCCGGGCGAAGTAGAGCTCCGCCAGCCGGAGGTGGGCATAGGCGTTGTCGGGATCCAGGGAGATGATCCGCCGGTAGAGGGCCTCGTCCCCCTCGCCGTTCTCCGCGAAGACGACGTAGTGATCGATGGCCTTTTGCTTGTATTCCTCCTGTTCTCCCTTGAGCTCCTCGAGGCGACCCTTCTCCTCCTCGGTCAAATCCTCTTTCTTCTCGAGCTTCGCCACCTCGGTCCCCACCTTCAGGTACAGGGACTCGTAAAGCCGACCGAGGTAGTAATCGATGTTCGGGTCGAGGGAGGTCTCCTTGGCCGCGAGGAGGATCTGGATCGCTCCTTCCACATCGCCCTGGCCCTGTTCGATGAAGGCGCGGAGGATCGGCTCCTTCACCTCGAGCTGCACCTGGGCCCGCTTCTCCTTCCGCCAGGCGTCCCACTTCTCCCGTTCCTTCTCCTGGACATACGTCTTCTTGACCTCGTCCTTGACCTCCTCGAATGGCTTGTAGGTGGCCGGTTTTCTCCCGAGGAGCTTGACGATGTAATAATCATCCCCGTCCTGCACCATGGCGACCTCGCCCTCAGCAAGCTCGAAGGCCTTCTCCTGCACCGCCCAGGGAAGGTCCGCTTGACCCTTGGCGAACCAATCCACCACGCCCCCGGTTTCCGCGGCGTCCTCGGCCTGGGAGTATTCCGCTACGAGGGCGGAAAAGTCGGCATCGGGGGCCTTCGCCTTATCCAACGCCTCCTGGGCCCGAGCCTCATCCCCTTTGATGAGGATGTACGCGATCTTCACCTTCTCCGGCTCTTCCCGGTAGCGGGTCTTGTTCTCCTCGTAGTAGGATCTAAGTTCCTCCTCGGTGGGCTCGATGGGACCGACGATATACGCCTTGAGCTTTTCCTCCAGGAGTCGGAAGCGGACCTGGGGACGCAGATCCTCCTTGAATTTGGCCACGGTGAGATTACGTGCCCGGAGGTACTCGATAAACCGTGCCTCGTCCACGCCCAGGCTCTTGAGGTAATTGCGATATTCCTCCTCGACCGCCTTGTCCAACTCCGACCTCGAGACCGAGATCCCCAAACGTCGGGCCTCTTTGTCCACGATCACCTGGTAGATGAGGCCCTCCGCCGCCTGGGCGCGCAAGGTCTCGCGACGGAAGAGGCCATCCGTCCCCACCAATTGCTCGGTGAAATCCATACCGAGGCTCCGGTAGAACTGGGTGTAGGTATCGACGAGGTTGGTGTAGGCCTTGTCCAGGGTCCCCCGGTCGATACCAACACCGTCCACCACCAACACCGTCTCCGCCGCCGCGCCCTGGGTGACGCGTCGGGAATAGAAGATGCGGTTGAACGCGAACAGGAGCACGCTCCCAACCACGAAGCTTCCCAACACCACCCACAGGATCGTGACCCTATGTCTTTGGAAGAAGCTATTCATCTCTCCCTGTCACCCCGCTTGTCCAAGGCGAGTTTGAGCTCGCGCCACGCACCGAGGGCCCCGGCACTCAAGCCCAGGAAGATCCCCACGACCTGGGCCACCTTGCCCCGCCCGACGAGGCGGTCGACGCCCCAACCAAGGCCCCAACCGGCCAGGGCACCGAATACCACGGTAAGTCCCAATTGGCTCACCAGGTATACGCCCCGCAGGGCCTCCAGCCAGGGGGACGACCGCCCGGGCTTGTCCCGCTTCAGAGCTCGCTGACACCCCCTCCGCGGGCGCGGGGGCGCAGGCTGGTCACCGGCGTCCGGGAACGAACGGTGAAGCGCAGGGCGGTCTTCATCTCGCCGTTTATCTCCACATCGGTGAAGGAGGGCACGAAGAAGAGATCTACACCGCTCGGGGCCATGTACCCCCGGGCGATGGCGATGCACTTGACGGCTTGGTTCACCGCTTTGGGACCGATGGCCTGGAGCTCCGCCACACCGAACTCGCGGATCGTGTTGGCCAGGGCTCCCGCCGCTGCGCTGGGGTTAGAAGTCGCCGCGATCTTCAGGACGTTCACGACTACCTCCTTTCACCTGGCGGTCTCGATATATTGTACCTGCCGGATGACCGTCACCTTTATTTCGCCAGGGTATTGTAACTGCTCCTCGATTTGGCGCGCGATATCATACGCTAACTTCGAAGCCATCTCATCGTTTGTCCGTTCGGGGCGCACTACCACCCGCACCTCGCGGCCCGCCTGCAGGGCATAGGCCTCGGCCACCTCGGGATAAGCGCGGCAGAGGTCCTCCAGCTCCCGCAAGCGTTGGATGTAGCGTTCGTAGGTCTCACGCCGCGCCCCGGGACGGGCCGCGGACAGGGTATCGGCCGCCTGGACGACGGCCGCGATCACCGACGTGGGCTCGGCCTCCTCGTGGTGGGCGGCGATGGCGTTCACGATCAGGGGCCGCTCCCCGTAACGGCGGGCCAGGTCCGCCCCGATGAGGGCGTGGGACCCCTCCACGTCCTGATCCAAGGCCTTGCCGATGTCGTGGAGGAGCCCGGCCCGTTTGGCCGCGTTCGGATCGACCCCCAGCTCCTCGGCGATGAGGCGGGCGAGGTAGCTCACCTCCAGGGAGTGCTGGAGCTGATTCTGTCCGTAGCTCGTGCGGAAATGCAGCCTGCCCAGGAGCATGATGAGCTCCCGGGGGAGTTCCACCCCCACCTCGAACGCGGCCCGCTCGCCGTGCTCCCGGATGATCTCCTCGACCCTCTCCTTGGCCCGGCGCACCTTCTCCTCAATGCGGGCGGGGTGGATGCGGCCGTCCTCTATCAGCCGCTCCATGGCCAGACGCGCGATCTCCCGCCGCAGCGGGTTGAAGGAGGACAGTACCACCACGTCGGGGGTATCGTCGACCAACACGTCGACCCCGGTGAGGGCCTCGAAGGTCCGGATGTTGCGGCCCTCACGACCGATGATCCGCCCCTTGAATTCCTCGGAGGGAAGGGGGACGGTGGAGACGGTGTTCTCCTCGGCGTACTCCGCCGCATAGCGTTGCACCGCGGTGGCGAGGATCTCCTTGGCCAGGCGCTCGGCATCCTGGCGGTAGCGTTGTTCCACGGCGGCGATCCGCTGGGCGAAGTGCTTCTCGGCGTCGGCCTCCACGAGCTTAAGCAGGTACTCCTTGGCCTCCTCCCTGGTGAAGCCGCTCAGGCGCTCGAGGAGCTTCTCCTCCTCCTCCAGGAGGGCACGCCCCTTCTCCAGCAACCGACGTACCTCTGCCTCCTGCTGGCGGAGGAGCTCCTCCAGGGACTCCAGTTGGCTCTCGCGTTTACGGAGACGGTTCTCCCGCGCCAGCAGCCTTTCTTCGGCCGCGGAGAGCTCCTGCTCGCGCCGACGCAGCCGCTCCTCTTCCTTTTCCTGAAGGGACCTTATCTCCTCCTGAACCTGGAGGAGTTTTTCCCGACGTATCCGTTCGGCCTCCTCCTCCGCGGCGGCGATGATATCCTCGGCCCGCAGCCGCGCCCGCCGTTGTCGGCGCAGGGCGACGTGGAGCCCGAGGGCCGCCCCCAAAAGGAGGGAGACCACGGAAGAGACGAGCGATATGATGAAGGTCATTTTGGGTCCTTTCCCAGACCGTAATGGTTTTCATCCTTCGATGCTATCTCCCCCTGCCGGTTCGCTCAACTCGCACCATGGCGGCGGGCACGAAGAGGAGGCTCCCCAGCAGCGAAAATCCTAGTCCCAACAGGGCACAGGTCCCCAGCACCCGCAGTCCGGGGGTATTGGCCCAGAGGAGCGCCCCGAACACCACCATGGTGGTCAAAGCCGCGGCCACCACCGGCATCGCCGATGCCGCCGCCCCCCGGGCCACCGCCGCTATTCCCCTTCCCTCCTCCAGGATCCTGTGCGCCACGTGAATGCCGGCGTCCACCCCGAGCCCGATGAGCAGGGGAGAGATGGAGATGTTGATGAAATTGAAATCGATCCCCAGGAACTTCATCCCCGCCAGCATCCATACGTACCCCACGACCAGGGGAACCAGGGCCACGAGCCCCACCCGGAGACTGCGGAAGTTGAGGAAGAGGACGGCGAGGATGAGTGCCGCCGCCAATGATGTGGATGCGGCGAAATCCCGCTGCATGTAGTGCTTGAGGCGTAGCCGGACCTCGGGAAACCCGAAGTAATGCAACCCCTTCCCGTCGAGCCATTCGATGAACTCGTCGAGCTTGGCGCCCTCGAGGTAGCCCGGCACCATGCCCACGTGGACCACGAACTCCCCTTCCGGCGTGCTGTAATAGGCCTTCAGGTCCTCGGGAAGTACCTCCACGATCCTCCGCAACAGCTCCCCTTCCGGGGGGAGCGCCCGGATACGACCCAGGAACTCCGCGATGACCCCGTAGTCAGCGCGCAGGGCCTGGACGTGGGCCCCAAGGGAGGCGGGATCGTAGGCCGCCATGCGGGAGGAGAGGGAAAGCAGACCATCCACGAGCCCGGAGAGCTCGGACGCCACCTCCCCCGCCCCCAACGCCGCGGCGGTGAGCTCCCCCTGGGCCAACAGGACCGCGAGCCCCTGTACCTCGCGTATCCTGTCCTCCCAGCGATCGAGGTTCCCCTCCAGCAGTGAAAGGAGCGCGTCCAGGGGGGCCAAGGGGATCTCCTGGAACGCCACCTCCCCCCGCAGAAGCTCCGATGGAAGCAGATCCCGGAGCGAATGGACCGTGGCCACCCCGGGGTGGGACGTGAGCTCGGCGCTCACCCGGTCCAGTTCCGCCGGATCCCGCGCGAACACGAGGAAGTCGTTCTTGAAGCTCACCTCCCCGCTGAAGGCCCTGAAGGCCTCGGCTGCCACCTCTTGGGCGGGGGTGGTGGGGGAAAGCTCCTGGGGCACGAACCGGAAACCCACCTGGCTCGCTTGGTAGGAGACGGCCCCGGTCAGGAGCAAGGTCAGCACGATCACCGCCCAACGGTTGTGGAGAAGGAGCCTATAGGGATGGAAGAGGCGGCGCTCGTATCCCAGGCCCCGGGGGCGAAACCGGTCGCCGAAGGCGCGGTAGAGGAGGACCAGCAACGCGGGCCCCAGGAGCAATGAGGTGGCCAGGGCGATGAAGATCCCCAAGGCCATGATGATCCCCATCTCCTTGAGGCCTAGGGACCGGGCCAGCAGCAGGCACGAGAACGCGAGTCCCGTGGTGAGGGCCGCCCCGAGCGACGCCGCCCCCTTGGTGCGCATGGCGATCCGCAGGGCCTCGGGGAAGCTCCTCCCGTTCCGGACCTCCTCCATGATGCGTGATACGAGGTGCAACGAGTAGTCGACCCCCAGTCCCAGGACCAACGCGGGGAGGAAAACGGTGATGAGGTTGAACCCCCCCACGCTGAATTTCGCCCAGGCGATGGTGAGGAAGGCCGACACGATAAGGGGTATCAAGGTCACCACGATCCCGAGTATCGATCCCAACGAAAAGAGCAGGACCACGAGAACCCCTACCGACGATATCAACGTGGTACGGGTGAGGTCCTGTTGAATGAGGCGTTGTCCCTGGGATACGGCCACGTAGTTCCCGGTGATACCGGCCCGCACCCCGAGCTCCCCGAGTCGGGCCCGGGCCACCGCCTGCTCGATGATCCTGGTCACCCGATGACAGTAGGCGACGCCGGCGTAGGAAGGGCGGCGCGGCCAGATTTGGACGAGGAGCTTGGTGCGGTCGGGGGACAAGAGGGGCGGCGCCTCCGGGGGCGGGCGCTTGAGGAGCTCGGAGATGATCCCCGCCGCCTCGTCCAGGAGCGCCCGCAGGCGGGGCAGGTACTCGAGGTGGGCGACGAGCTCGGTCGCCGTTTCCACATCGCGGCGGAGGGACCGCAGGGCGGAAACGAGGGAGGGGACATCGGCCTCCAGCGGCCGTTCGAGGAGGGCCCGCAGCTCCTCCACGCGCGTGAAGAGGTCCTCCCCCCGGGGCACACTTCCCTCCAGCGGGGGGAACAGGGCGACCACCTCCCGGGCGATCTCCCGCAGCCGCCCCAAGGTCTCGGGATCCAGCTGGTAGAAAAGGAGGAGCTCCCGGGGGATCGCCACCCCCTCCCCCACCCGATAGCTCACGCGACGGATCTCGGGATCGTCCCGCAGCTCCCGGCCGAGGCGTTCGGCGGCGGAGAAGAGGATCCCCTCCCGTTCCTCCGGGGAGGCGGGGGGATCCTCCAGGGTCAGGAGGACGGCGGCGAAGTCGGCGGGGGTGAGGATGTCCTCCACCTCCCGATAGGCGGAGACCAAAGGGTCGTCGGCGGGGAGGAGGTCGAACACCGAGCTCTTCAGGGGAAGATAGCGCGTGTAGTGGAGGGAGAGGAGGAACAGGGCCGCGGCGAGCAGGAACACGAGCTCGGCGCGCGCGAGGACGAAGCCCGCCAGACGGTCCAGGGCGCGATCCAGGTTGGTTCCATGGGACGGGCCATCAGGCGGGCTGGATCTCGATGTCATAGCCGGAGAGCTGTGCCGCGAGCCGGACGTTGTGGCCGTCCTTTCCGATGGCCTGGGGGACGTCCTTCTCCGGTACCCTGACCACGGCCTTCTTCTCCGCCTCGTCGATCTCCACGGAGAGGACGCTGGCCGGGGAGAGGGCCCCCTTTATGATCTCGCGGGGGTCCTCACTGAAGCGGATGATATCCACCTTCTCCCCGGAGAGCTCCCGGGTGACCATGCGGATGCGGACCCCCCCAGCGCCGATGCACGTCCCCACCGGATCGATGCGGGGATCCAGGGCCCGCACGAGGAGCTTCGTCCGCACCCCCGGCTCGCGGGCCACCCGGACCACCTCCAACAGGCCCTGTTCCAGCTCGGGCACCTCGAGCTCCAGGAGCTTCACCACGAAGTCCGGATGGGCCCGGGACACGTAGATCCGGGGATCTCCCTGGGTCTTCTCCACCCGGTAGAGGTAGGCACGGATCTTGCGCCCCATGATGTAACGCTCCCCGGGGATGCGCTCTTTCTCCGGGAGTAGCGCCTCGGCTTCGCCCAGGTTGATCCACACGTTCCTGCCCTCGAAGCGGTGGACGGTACCGGTGACGATCTCCCCGATGCGGGAGGCGTACATATCGTAGAGCATCTGACGCCGGTAGCGGAGGACCTCCTGGCGAAAGACCTCCTGGGCCCGCCGCATGGCGATGCGGCCCAGGCGGGAGATATCGAACTTCTCGCCGTTCACGTAGATATCGCCCGATTTGCGGTCGATCACCACCTCGGGCGGGTCCCCGCCGAATTCGGCCACGTACGCGGCGGCGAGGCCCTTCTCCATAGCGGCGTAGGCAACCTCGCGCTCGATCCCCCGCTCCCGCGCCATCTCCTCCAACGCTTCCAGGAAGTCTACGTTCATGTCCCCTCCGGCATGTAGACCACGTGGGCCCTGACGATGTCCCCCAGGGGCACGGAGACCAGCCTCCCCTCCACCTCGAGCTCCACCTCGTCGTCAACCACCCGGCGGAGCACGGCCCGGAGCCTCTTCCTCCCCGCCACCGGTCGGGCGAGGTCCACCTTGATCGTCTTGCCCAGTGCCCTCTCGTAATGGCGTTTCTCCCACAGGCCCCGTTCCACCCCGGGGGAGGAGACCTCGAGGATGTAGGGGCCGGGAATGGGATCCTCGAGGTCCAACAGGGCGTCGATCGCCCGGGAGGCGCGGACACAATCGTCCAGGGTCACGCCGCCGGGACGGTCGATGTACACGAGCAATTTGCGCTTGCGCCCCTGCCAGGTGAGCTCCCAATGATAGAGCTCGTAACCCAAGGGCTCCAGGGCCCTCTTCAGCAAATCATCTAACTTTTCACGGTTCATCCTATTCCAGGGCATTATACTTTCTCGCAAGATGCCCACAAAAGAAGAGAAGGGAAAGGAAAAGGCCCTTCCCTACGATGGGACACCGGGGGAGCGCCTGGACCGCTGGCTCGCGGCGAAACTGGGTCTCCCCCGGGCCAAGGTGCAGAGGCTGATCCGAGGGGGCCTTGTGACCGTAGGGGGAAGGCCCGTTTCCCCCTCCTACCGCCCCCGCGAGGGGGAGGTGGTGCGGGTGACGATGCCCGGGGAACCCCGCCCCCGGAAAGCGGCGAAGATCCCGATCATATACGAGGACGATGATATCGTGGTGATAAACAAGCCCACGGGGGTGGCGGTCCATTCCGGGGTCGGGCGAGAAGGGGAACCCACGGTAGTCTCCTCCCTCCTCGCCCGGGGCGTTCCCCTGGCGGGCGGAGGGGGGGACCGGGTGGGCGTGGTCCACCGGTTGGACGCCGACACCTCGGGGGTGATGGTCCTCACGAAGACGGAGGAGGCCTATCGATCCCTGATCGAGCAGTTCCAGCGTCGGGAGGTGGAGAAGGAGTACCTCGCGCTGGTGGAGGGAGAGGTGGAGCCCGACCGGGGTGTTATCGAGGGCCCCATCGGCCGGGACCCCCGCCGGCCCCGGTGGATGGGGATCGTGGAGGGAGGGAAGGAGGCGATCACCGAGTTCGAGGTCCTCCGGCGGGAAAGGGGCAGGACGCTCCTATTGGTCCGCCCCAAGACCGGTAGGACGCACCAGATCAGGGTCCATCTCTCCTCCGTCGGCCATCCGGTGGTGGGAGACCCCCTCTACGGACGGGGGGAGGGGAAGCTGATGCTCCATTCCTGGCGGATCGCATTCCGCCATCCCCGGACGGGGGAACGGGTCCGCTTCAGCGCACCCCCGCCGTCGGAGTTCCGCTCCTGGCTCGGTGGATCTTGAAGAGGTAGTAGAGCGCGCTCAGGACGTTGGCCCCCACCGCGATCCAGAAGATCTCCCGTCCCCAGGGGGTCCAATAGAGGGCGAACGCGGCGAGGGCGGTGGCTCCGGCCGCGGCCTTCCCCGGGATCTCGGCGGACCTTATCTCACGCCGCGCGAAGTAGAGGTAGACGGCCCCGGCCCCGAGGCCGAGCTGGGGCACGAGGTAGCCCCAAAGCGCCGCCCATCGGATCCGGCCCAACAGGGCGAAGCTCAGGAACACCCCGAAAAAGAGAAGTTTATCCGCGATGGGATCGAGGACCTTCCCCGTCGCGGTCACCTCCCGCCGCGTGCGCGCGAGGTACCCGTCGAGGAGATCCGTGAGGAAACCGAGCAGGAAGAACGCGAACCCGAGGGGGAGGTCGCCGCGCGCCGTGAAGTAAACCGTTGGCCCCGTGGCCACGAGCCGGAGAGTCGTGAGCCAATTGGCCAGCGTCATCCGCCAATCTTAACGGAAAAATCCCTTTATGCCATCCTGGATTATCCCCGCTATAATGCGAAAACGCCCCCAGCCGAGTCCATTCAAGGAGGCAGGTGAACCATGACGAGACGCGTGGTCATCCTCGGAGCTGCAGGGAGGGACTTCCACAATTTCAACGTGTTCTTCCGCGACAACGACGAGTACGAGGTGGTCGCCTTCACCGCCACCCAGATCCCCGGGATAGAGGGAAGGAGATACCCCCCGGAGCTCGCCGGAAGGCTCTATCCGGAAGGGATACCCATCGAGCCCGAGGAGAAGCTGGAGGAGATCATCAGAGAAAAGGGCGTGGAGATCGCGGTCTTTTCCTATTCCGATGTGTCGCATCAACACGTGATGGAGAGGGCCGCCCGGGCGCAGGCCGCGGGGGCCGATTTCTGGCTCCTCGGCCCCGAGAGCACGATGCTGACCTCGGCCAAGCCGGTGGTGGCGGTGTGTGCGGTGCGCACCGGTTGTGGCAAGTCCCAGACCACCCGCCGAGTGGCGGAGATCCTGAAGGGGATGGGAAAGAGGGTGGTCATCATCCGCCACCCCATGCCCTACGGGGACCTGGTGGCACAGCGTGTCCAACGCTTCGCCTCTCTCGAGGACCTGGACCGGTACCGGTGCACCATCGAGGAACGCGAGGAATACGAACCACACATCGCCCGCGGGAACGTGGTCTTCGCCGGGGTCGATTACGCCGAGATCCTCAGGGCTGCGGAGGCCGAGGCGGATGTGATCCTATGGGACGGGGGCAACAACGACTTCCCTTTCGTGAAGCCCGACCTCCTGATCGTGGTCGCGGACCCGTTGCGTGCAGGACACGAGCTCACCTACTGGCCAGGCTCGGTGAACATCCGCATGGCGGACGTGGTGGTGATCAACAAGGTGGATTCCGCCTCCCTGGACGAGCTCAACAGGCTCCGCGAATCGATCTTCCGCGTGAACCCCGGGGCCCAGGTGATCGAGGCCGCTTCCCCCATCACCGTGGAGGAACCCGAGGTGATCCGGGGAAAGAAGGTCCTCGCCATCGAGGACGGCCCCACCGTCACCCACGGAGAGATGCCGTTCGGGGCGGCGGCGGTGGCGGCGCGGAAGCTCGGGGCGGAGTTGGTGGACCCACGGCCCTATGCCAAGGGGTCGTTGGCGGAGACCTTCGCGGCCTGGCCACACCTGGGGCCGGTGCTACCCGCCATGGGATACGGGACGGAACAGATCCGTGATCTCGCCGCCACCATCGCCGAGATCCCGTGTGAGGCCATCGCCATCGGGACGCCCATCGACCTCCGCCGCCTGATGGAGCTCCCCGTCCCCGCTACCCGGGTGCGTTACGAGCTCCAGGAGATCGGGCACCCCACCCTGGAGGACGTCCTCGTCGGGTTCGCGCGGGAAGCGTGAACCCATCCCCGATCCGCTCCGCGTCCGTTTCCCGGATCACGGACAGAGGGGAGACGGACCGGAGACGAGGGCACGGCACTGCGGGAAGGCGTTTCCTCCGGGGGAGCGTTCCTCTCCCGTACGCTCCCGGGGAAGGAGGTAGGAATGAGGGGAGTGCTCGTCCTTCTTTTGGCGACCGTGATCGGGTTCGTGGCCCTGGGTGAGGGGGAGCCACTGACGGGCAGTTTGGGCCTGGAAGCGGACTTTCTCTACGACGGGCTCGCGTGGGACGTGGGGACCGCCGTGACCCTGTCCCTCACCTTCGGTGGGGTCGGGGTACGGAGC
>JAJRVI010000154.1 GCA_024277405.1 Fidelibacterota bacterium | reverse complement strand
CCTGGACGTCCTCGGCCGAAAGCGCCTTCACCGTGGCCCGGGTGGCCACCGCCACGAACGCCGGGGTCTCCACCTCCCCGTGGGCGGTGCGGAGGACCCCGCAACGGGCCTCGCTCCGGGGATCCCGCACCTCGATCAAGAACCCCATCAGTAGAAGATGGTGAGGGTCCGGTGGTAGGGGAAGGGGAGGTCCATATCCTGGGAGAGGGTCCACAGCATCCAGTCCACCTCGAACGCTCGCAGGGGACGCCCCATCCGGGAGAGCTCCCCCACCAGGAGCTCCACCGCGTGGACCGTGGCGGCCCGGATCTCGATCTCCTCGTCCGATCCCGCACGGATCGCCTCGCGGCGATCGATGCGGGCCGCGAGCCCGGGGTGAAGCACCAGGGCCCCGTGAGCCCGCAGCAACTGGGGGAGCTTGTAGTCGGCGAAGGCGGTGAGCCAGTCCATATCGGGTAACGCCCCCGGGCCCTCCCCCCGGAAGGCCCCGTGGATATCGGAGCAGAGGATCTGGGCCCGCTTGTAGAATGGGATCCAGCGTCCCCGCCAGATACAGGCGTCCCGGAAGGAGGGGATGTGGGCCGTGAGGCGTTCCACGAGCCCCGCGCAGCTCCCCGCCCCCAGGAACCGCCGGGCGGAGCCCTCGAACCGGAGGAGGGCCCGCCCCACCTCCCGGGCGATCCGCGTCCGTTCCCGGAGCAGGGGGATATCCCCCAACACTCCCCGCAGGTCATCTTCCGCGAGACCCGCGAGACGCCCCGGTTCGAAGAATTCGGGGCGATCCTCGGCGGCGCGTTTGAGGCCATAGGCGAGGGCGTAGTAGCCGTCGAGCATCTCGCCGCCGGGCCCCGGGATACGCCAGCGGCCCTTCCCCGGCCAGAAACAGAAGTTGAGGGCGTCGAGGACGAGGAGGTACCGCAGGGTGAGCTCTTCCTCCCCGGTGAAGTGGTATTCCTCGGGCCATGGCGGGCCTCCCCCCTCCGCGAGCTTCCCGGCGAGCTCGCGGAGCGCCGCGGTGTCCAGGGAGACCCAACGGGCCCGGGCCATGACCCACCGCGCCGCCACCCGCACGGGGTTAGTCCGCATCGCCACCGAGGATCGCGGCCAGCCGCCAGATGTAGACGCGGCCGTCCCTGCGGCACGCCACGAGGTACCCCCCTCCCAGGGCCACGTCCTCCATGGAGCCCTCCCCCTCGCCCAGGGCCAGGAGATCCACCCCTTCCTCCACGTTCCACAGCCGCACCGTCCCGTCCAGGGACGCGGTGGCAGCGTACACCCCGTCCGCGGAGAAGGCGACCCCCCAGATGCAGCCGTGGTGTTTTTGGGCGGAGAAGTAGAGGAATCCGGTGGCGGTGTCGTAGATCTCGAACACCTTGCCGGCGCCGATCCCGAGCAGGAACCCGTCGGGGGTGAATTCCACGTCCCAGGCGTGGCCCGGGAAGGTGAAGAGCACCTCGCCGTCGACGAGGCGGAACAGGAGCCCCTCGCCCGCCCCGCCCGAGGCCCCGTACATCCCGTCCGGGGAGGCCGCGACCCCCCAGACGGCGCCCCCGTGAAGCCTTTTCCGCCATATGAGTTCCTCGGAGCCGGGAGTCCACAGGGCCACATCCCCGGTGGAGAGGCCGAGGAGGAGCTCCCCCATGGGGGCGAAAGCGAGGGCATAGACGAACCCTGTGATCACGAGCTCCGCATGCAGCTCCCCGGTTTTGAGATCCCAAATCCGCGTCCGGGACCAGCCTCCCGCGGCCAGATACCTCCCGTCGGGGGAGATGTCCACGGCGTGGACGTACCCCTCCAGGGGAAACCGGACGACGGGCTCGGCCTCATCGAGGCCCACCTGGCCCGAATGGGACACGAGGCGCGCGAGGTCGAAGAGGTAGACGCCTCCGATGGTGGCCACGGCGAGGGCCTTCCCATCCGGGGCGATGGCCACCGCCTTGGCCCATCCCTCCGGGAGCGCGATCACCGTCTCCCCGAGGGCAGAGGCGCCCCAGAACGCGATGACGAGCGCCATCGAAAGGTACCGTCCCACCAAAACCCCCTCCCTTTTTCCGTGCCCGGTCCTACACCGAAGCACTGCCGACAATGTAGCGGTTTCCCCCGTATTTGTGTAGGGGAAGGGTAGCGAATGCCGTCGCGGAAACGTCGCATATAAAATGCGACGCTACAAATCACATGGTGTAGCGTCGGGTATCCCCGACGCCGAAAGCGTCGCATATGAAATGCGACGCTACACGCCCCGGGGTTCTCTTCGCAGACGAACGCGCCCCCAGGTCACGGGAATCGCCGATGAACCGCGACGCGGCGCTTCCTTATCTACGACCGGGGTTCCGCTTTCCACAAGCGCGTGCGGAGGAGCCAGAGCCCGAACCCGAGGAAGAGGAGGGTGCTCGCCACGTGGGCCGCGCGGATCGGCCCCAGCCAGAGGGAGTCCCCCCTCACGATGCTCACCAATCCCCGGACCACCGAGTACCCCATGAAGTAGACGGCGGTGAGGAACCCCGGCTTCGCCGGTCTCTTCCGCAGCTTCCACAGGAGCCCGAAGAGGAGAAGGTTCCCGATCATCTCGTAGATCATGGTGGGATGGAGGGGTATCCCGGGGAACGCCTGTCCCGCCGGGGACCCGGGGGGGAACACGATTCCCCAAGGAAGCGTCGTGGGAAGCCCGTAGGCATCCCCGTTCATGAGGTTGCCGATACGCCCCAACGCCTGTCCCAGGATCAGCGCGGGCACGGTGCAGTCCGCGAGCGTCCACACGGGGACCCTCTTCCATCGGGCCCCGATCCAGAGCCCCAGGGCCCCGCCCAGTAGCCCCCCGTGGATGGCCAATCCCCCGTGCCAGATGGCGGGGATCTCGAGGGGGTTGCGCGCGAAGAAGTCGAGCCGGAAGAGGACGTAGTAAAGCCGCGCCCCCAGAAGCCCGAGGGGGATCGTCACGAGAAAGACGTCGAGGATGTCCTCGGTGGAAAGCGACAGCCCCCTGCGGCGCACCTCGGCCCGGACGAGGAAGAACCCGACCACGAAGGCGATGAGGTACATCAGCCCGTAGTAGCGGATCTCCACGGGACCGATGCGGACCAAGACCGGATGCATGGCGTTGACCATTATAATCGCGGCGGTCGTGCCCCCGCGAAAGGTAGGCGGCGCCGTGGCGAGTGCCTTGCTCCTCTGGGCCTCTTTCTTCCCGGGATGGGGAATCTTGGTCTGGTTCGCACTGGTCCCCCTCTTCGCCGTCCTCCTGGGGGAGAGACGCCGCGGGAGGGCCGCCCTCACGGGGGGGATCTTCGGGTCTCTCTTCTTCCTGCTGGAATTCTCCGGCCTCCTCGGCCTGCGGGCGGTGGCGGGAACGGCGGGGGCGGCCCTGGCCCTCGGCGGCATGGGCCTCTACGGGGCCGCATGGGGGGCGGCCCTCGGGGCGCTCGCGGCCCGGGGAGGTGTCCCGCGACTCATCGGGCTCTGGGTACTCCTGGAGAGCCTCCGGGCGAGCGGGCCGTGGGGCGTCGCCATCGGCACCGTCCCTTTGGGACTGGTGGGGACGCCGCTCGTCCGCGCGGCCGCGTTCGGGGGCCCGTGGCTGCTCGCGCTCGCCGTGGCCGCGACGAACGCATCCATGGCCGCCCTCATCTGCACGCGCAGGCCCGCCTGGCTCGGGGTCTCGGCGGCGGGCCCCCTCCTCCTGGGCGTCCTCGCCCTCGTGTGGGGCCCTCCCCATCCCAACGGGGAGTCCGTGATGACATTGGTGCAACCGGGGATCACGGTGGCCGAGCGCCTGGGAACCGCCCCCCAAACGCTCCTGGGCCGCTACCGGGACCTCCTCGCGGAGGTCCCGGGGGACGTCGACCTCGTCGTCCTCCCCGAGGACGTCCTCCCCGCGATCCTGCGGCGCGAGCCCCGCCTCCTCTCCGCCTTCCGGGAGGAGGCCGCCCGCCTGGGGACACCCCTCATCCTGGGGAGTTGGGACCGGGAAGAGGACCGGTATTACAACACCGCCTTCTACCTCCCACCCTCGGGAGCGGTCCAGGTCGCTCACCGCAAGGTTCGGCTCCTTCCCTTCGGGGAGTACCTGCCTCTGCGGCCGCTGTGGGAACGGCTCGGACTGGGGGGACTCGTCGAGGAATTCCTCCCCCGTGAGATCTCCCCCGGCCCGGGGCTCTCCGCCTTCGGCCGCTATGGGATCCTGATCTGCTCCGAATCCCAGTTCCCGGGGTTCACCCGTGCCCTCGTGCGCGATGGGGCGGAGGTCATCCTCGTCCTCACCAACGATTCCTGGTTCGGTACCTCCAGGATCCTGTGGGAGCACTTCGCCTGCGGGGCGCTGCGGGCGGCGGAGACCGGGCGCGCCTTCCTCCAGGCGGCGATCACCGGGATCACCGGCGGATTCGGGCCGGATGGGCGCCCCCTCGGGGCGCTGCCCGAGGGAAAAAGCGGGACCCTCACCCTGAGGGTCCCGCTCCACGACGGGGCGACGCCCTATGTACGGCTGGGAGACTGGCCCACGCTGGTCTCCTGTCTGCTCCTCCTTATCGCACCTCGATCGTTACCGTGGCCGCGTCGCTGCGCCCGTAGATATCCACCACCGTGAGCGTGGCCGTGTAGGTGCCCGGTTGGGAGTAGGAGTGGATGATCGCGTAGGTGATATCGATCCCATTGATCATGTCCCCGTCGCCGAAATCCAGGATGAAGTAGAGGATGGGGCCCTCGGACCCCGAGATGTCGAACGTGACCTCCAACGGCGCGGTGCCGGTGGTGGGCTGGGCCGAGATGGCCGCCTTCAGCGGGGGATAGAGGGCGTTGATCACCACCGATTGGCTGTCCTCCGCCCCGTTGACGTCCCGTACCGTCAGCGTGGCAGTGTAGGTGCCCGGATCCCTGTAGGTGTGCCGGATCGGGTCCGCGAGCTCGTAGGGCCGGCCCTCCATGGACTCCCCGTCGCCGAAGTCCAGGGTGAATCCCTCGATCTCCCCCAGGGATTTGGAGAGGTCGAAGGTGACCTCGAGGGGGGCGTAGCCCGTCTGCGGCGATGCGTTCAGGATGGCCCGCAGGTTCGAGGGATGGACGGTGATCTCCACGGAGTCGCTCGCGCTGCGGCCCCAGCGATCGTGGACGGTCAACACGGCCCGATAGATCCCCACGTCGGTGTAGACGTGCGAGACCGGCTCCTGGAGGATGGACGTGGCGGAGGGCCTCAACCCGCCCCCTGCGCTGTGCAGGTTCCCGTCCCCGAAGTCGAGGGTATAGGAGACGATGGCCCCCTCGCTCCGGGAGAGATCGAACGTCACCGCCAGGGGGACGAAGCCCTGGGTCGCATCGGCCCTCAAGCTGGCCACGAGGGGAGGGTACTCCACCGCGATATCCAGGGAATCCGTGCTCTCGCGTCCGCTGGCGTTCCAGACGGTGAGGGTGGCGGTGTAGTCCCCGGGGTCCGCGTAGGTGTGGGCCACCGGCGCGGTCACATCCGTGCCCACGTACGTCTCCCCGTCGCCGAAATCCAGGAGGAACCCCGTGATGGCGCCGGTGGACCCCGACAGATCGAACAGGACGGAAAGCGGGGCGGGGCCCCGGGTCACGTCGGATCGGATGAGCGCCCGCAACGGGGCCAATTCAAGACAGGCCGTGAGCCCGAAGATCAGTCCCGCGGTCAGTCCGCCGAGGAGCACGACGTACTTCGCCCACCTCACAGAAAGACCACCTCCTCCGGAAATGTGAAGTTTCTGGAGGAGGTGCACTTCGGCAGCCCGGCCGCCCTTCGTCCCCGCGGGGACGGTTAGGGCCCGCTGGCTTTGCGCCCCCGGGTCTCCCCGGGTTTGCCCTTTCGGTACACCCCCGAAGAGGCTTCCCGATCGCGGTTCAGCTCAGGGCGCGGGGGTCTCCACGACCTCCATATCCGAATCGTCCTTACCGTAGACGTCCTCGACCCACAGTATGGCGACGTAGCTCGCGGTCTGGTACGGGTAGGTGTGGTAGACGGGCCAGGTGGCCGTGGCCCAGTCGCCCGCGATGAACTCCCCGTCGCCGAAGTGAAGGACGAACCTGTCGATGGCGCCGACGGAACCGGAGGCGTCGAACGCGAAGGTGTAGGGGGGTGTTTGGACGGTCACGTCCAGGGCCGCCTGCGACGGGGGATACTGGACCTTGATGGTCACGGTGGCGGTGTCGGTGTTACCCCGGGCGTCCTCCACCGTCAGCGTGGCCACGTAATCCCCCGGGTCGCCGTAGGTGTGGACGATGGTAGCGGTGAAATCGGTCCCGCTCGTCGTGGGGCTCCCGTCGCCGAAGTCCAGGGTATATACCTGCCCCTTCGACTTGGAGATGTCGAACGTGACCTCCAAGGGGGCGGGCCCCATCTGGGGGACCGCCTCGATGACCGCCTCGGGCAGGGCCATGAATATCGTGCACGCGGTCAAGCCCATCACCACCAAGCCGGCGAGGGCCCCCAGCACTATCCATTTCCGCTTCATCCAGGTCACCTCCTCGCGGTGTTCCCCACATTTTGTGCCCCTTTGGCTCCACGTCCACATTACGCGGGTACAGGCCCGGCAGACGGCTCGTCACCTCGACGGTGGACGTTTGTCGGTGCCACAGCATACGGATCCCACCCCGGGAACCGTGCTGATCGCCGGGGTGTAATATAAAACGGTACGAGATGGGTGGCGTCGGGGAATTGGAACTCATCCAACGGAGCCTGGAGGGGGATCTCGAAGCATGGGGAGAGATCGTGGTACGCTACAAGCGAATGGTGTTCGGGGCCGCGTTGGCGGTCCTGCGCAACTGGGCGGACGCCGAGGACGCGGCCCAGGAGGCCTTCATCAGGGCCTACGAGAAGCTTCATTACTACGATCTATCCCGGAAATTCTCCACCTGGCTCCTCACGGTGACCATCAACGTGGCCAAGAACATGCTGAGAAAAAGGCGCAGGCCGGACCCGGAACCGCAGACATTTCACACCGACGATCCCGCGACCGTGGTGGAGCGGGAGGAGCTGCGGAAGGCCGTGAGGCAGGCGGTGTGGTCCCTGCCGGAGGACTACCGCCTGCCGCTGGTGCTCTACTACTGGGAGGGGCTCTCGGTGGAGGAGATCGCCAGGGCGATGCGGCTGAAGCCCGCCACCGTGAAGACCCGCCTGTTCCGGGGACGGGCCCTGGTGAAGAGCAAACTCCTGGAGATGGGGGTGACCGTTGATGCGGTTTGAGGACTGGCGCGATGAGGAGTTCATCCGCCAGGCCATCGCCGAGGAGATCGCCGCGGCGGAATTCCGGCTCGAGGGGCTGGAGAAACGGGTGATAAAGGCCCTCGCCACGCGGGATCGCCCGCGGTCCCCATGGCGGCGATGGCTGCGGTCGCTGGTCGCCCCCCGGTCCCCGGCCCTGAGGCTCGCTTACGTCATCGGGGCCGCTCTCATCGCCCTCGGCATCGGGGTCCTCATCGGGCGCTTCGCCTTCGCCCCGGAGCCCTTGCCCGCCCTGGCCCAGGAGGGCACGGTCTTCGCCCTCGCCGCCCCGGGCGCAAAGGAGGTGGAGGTGGTGGGGGACTTCTCTGCCTGGAAGCCCATACCCCTGGCGGACCCCGACGGCGACGGCGTCTGGACCCTCATCCTGAAGCTGCCCCCGGGGCGCTACGAGTACGCGTTCCTGGTGGACGGGCGTTGGGTGGGCCAGGACCCGAACGCCGATGAGTACGTCCGCACCATGGGCGATTACACCTCGGTACGCTACGTGGGGGAGGATTCTACATGAGGAAGGCATTCGCTTCGGCCCTGTTGGTCCTGTGCGCGGGGCTCGCCGCCTCGGCACAGATCTCGCTCGTCTTCCCCCAGTCCCAGGTGGGGCCGGAAGAGGTGCTGCGGTGGCTCAGGCAGTCCGCGCTCCCCTCCCAGGAGAAGGCGATCTGGCTGCGCGTCCTCCCCGTGGCCTTCGAGAAGGATTTGGCGGAGCCCAGCGTGGCCCAGAGCTTCCTCCAACGCCTCGTGGGCACACCTCCCACGTTCATCAGCGAGGTCACGGCCATCATGGAGGAAGTGATCCTGAAGGGGATCCCGGTGGGGCACCTCATGAACAAGGTGTCACAGGGGATCATCATGGGCCGCGATTGGACGGTGATCACCAACGAGATCCGCCTCCGGGCGGCGG
>JAJRVI010000153.1 GCA_024277405.1 Fidelibacterota bacterium | reverse complement strand
CACCATCTCACATCACCCCCGCCACTTGCTGGCCGCGCTGCCCAGGATCACCAACAGCCCAAGCAGCACAAGCACGTATGTCCCCTTGCCCCTGAAGGCGCCCGCGATCCTCCTCACCAGCCGCTCGTCGTAGTTGCCCCAGCGCATGGAGACCACCTCCCGATCGAATTGGAATGTGCAGGAATTGCCGGAAGGAGCGCTATGCCAAAGGGGAACTGATACCGGGAAGGAATTCCTCCGGTGGGTCGAACACTGTTCCCTACCCTATGCTCGATGAACCCGGCCATCTTCGGCAGCCCGGCTGCCCTGTCGCCATACGGCGGGAGGGCCCGTGGCTTTGCGCCCCCTCCTTTCGAAGGGTTTGCCCTTTCGGATGGCCCCGCCTACCAGGCCGGCGTAGACCAAACCAAAGGTTAGTGGATTATAATCAGCTTAAATTAGGTTGTCAAGTGACGGAATGTGTTCTTCAGCACGGATTTCTAACGGTATCACGTGGTGATAACCACCTTCACTCCGCATCCGTCCGTGACTCCTCGAGCTCCACATGGCAGATCGGACAGATGTCTCCCTCACCGAAGAAAACAGCGCCACACGAATGGCACTTCCGTGCGCCGGCCGCCAGCATGGCCCTTTCCCGAGCCCGTGCGGCCGCGAGGAAGGCCGCCATTCGCCGGCGCAACCCCTCCGGCACCGCCACGTCCCGAAGCGCTTCCCGCGCCCAGGCCTCGTCCTCGGGGGTTACCTCCACCACGATCTCCCCTGGGGGCGCCGGGGGCTCGGGGGGCGCGATTTGTAGTCGGATATCATCGATCTCATACCCTTTTTCCCGCAGATCCTTTATGAGGTCCCGCTTGCGCAGGTTTATCTCCTGGGCGAGGGCATGATTTCTCACACCCAAATGTAACACGCGATCTTTGACGTAAAGGGGTCTGGTGGTAGCTCGGAGCTCCTCGGGCGCCTCGGCCTCCCACTCCACCACGACCAACTGCTCTCGGAGCTTCCCCTCGAGCCCGTATCTGCGAAGGAGGTGCTCCAGGGTTTCCCACAGGTCTCCAATGATCATTATCGTTTTTATTTTATCTTTTTTCCTCTTTACTTAGTAGTAGTAGGCGGCCTGTAGAACTGTGGAAAACTCCAGAGGAATCAGACAGGGACTGGGATTTAGGTTGTGGAAAACCTGTTGAAATGGTGGGGATAAGCCGGCCTGGCCTGTGGAAAACCCCTGGGCGATGGCCCCTGGGAAGGTCCGGGGAAAAGTTTTCCACAGGTCGAAGGGGGTTTTCCACAGGGTTTGCCCAGGTTTTCCACAGGAGGGTGTGGAAAACTTTTCAGGTTGCGTATCTGTTGCGGAGATCCTCCATCAGCGACTCGATCTCGTTCTTCAGCAACGGGGTGTCGCGGAGGAGATCCTGCATCTTCTGATAGGCGTGCATGATGGTCGAGTGGTCGCGCCCACCGAAGGCCGCGCCCAGTGCGGGGAACGAACTCTGGGTGAGTTCACGGGCTACATAGATCGCCACCTGACGGGCGTGGGCGATGTCCTTGCGCCGTGATGGCCCCTCGATATCCGCCACCGTAAGGCCGTACCTCTCGGCCACTTCCCGCTTGATCGCCTCGATGGTGAGATGTTGTTTGGATATCTCCCGGGGGATGAGCTCGTCGAGCACCTCCGGCGTCACCGGCCCCTCCCCCAGCTCCATATAGGCGATCACGCGGATGAGGGCCCCTTCCAGGTCGCGTACGTTGGTGGCCACCCGGGACGCGATCATCTCCAGGAGGCTGTCCTCGAGCTCGACGCCCTGTCGGCGGGCCTTCTCCTGGAGGATGGCGATGCGCGTCTCGAGGTCCGGCGGCTGGATGTCGGCCACCAGCCCCCACCGGAACCGGGAGACAAGGCGATCCTGTAGCCCGTGCAGTTCCTCGGGGGGGCGATCGGATGAGAGCACGATCTGTTTGCTGTTCCCGTATAGTTCGTTGAACGTGTGGAAGAGTTCCTCCTGGGTGCCCTCTTTGTTCTTGAGGAAGTGCACGTCGTCGATGAGGAGCACGTCCACGTTGCGGTACTTGGCGCGGAACTGTTCGGTGGTGTTGTTGCCGATGGCGTTGATGAGCTCGATGGCGAACCGTTCCGACGTGGTGTAGACCACGGTGAGCTCGTTGTGGCTGGAAAGGACGTAGTTGCCGATGGCGTGAAGGAGGTGGGTCTTCCCCAACCCCACCTTACCGTAGATGAAGAGGGGGTTATAGGCCCGGGCGGGCGACTGGGCGACGAGCTGGGCGGCGGCGTAGGCGAATTGGGAGTTCTTGCCACGCACGAACGTGTCGAAGGTGTACTCGGGATTGAGGGGCAAGGTCCCGAGGTAGCGCGCGGAGGAGACGGACACGGGCGCGTAGGGCGCTGCCCCCTCATCGCGGACCACGAGCTTGAAGGTGAAATCGGGCGACGCGATCTCCCGGAGGAGCTTGGTTATCAGGTCCTGAAAGCGCCGCTCTATCCCCACCTTGACGAAGGAAGAGGGGACTTCCAACACCAGCTGGTTCCCCTCCAGCTTTAGCGGCCGGACCTCGGAAAACCAGCCCACGAAGCTCGTGGGAGGGATTTCCTTTATGAGCTGGCGCCTGAGGGCACCCCAAAGCGTTTCGGCAGAATATCCCATAAATTGCTCCCCCACCGAAGTGGGACAGGAACTCAAGTGGCGAGGCCCAGAGTCGAACTGGGGACACCGCGGTTTTCAGCCGCGTGCTCTACCACCTGAGCTACCTCGCCACGGATTGGCCCTTGCGGGCCGCTGGCGGGGCCGACGGGATTTGAACCCGCGATCTCCGGAGTGACAATCCGGCGTCCTAGGCCAGCCTAGACCACGGCCCCGACTACTGGGCGAGGAGGGGATCGAACCCCCGACCTTCCGGATGTAAGCCGGATGCTCTCCCACTGAGCTACTCGCCCGTAATTATAGCTACGGTTCAGACAAGGTGCCAAGCCTCCTGTCCCCGGGGGGATTCGAACCCCCGCCTCCGGCTTGAAAGACCGGGATCCTAGACCGCTAGACGACGGGGACGATATGGGTCGTGCAGGAATCGAACCTGCGACCCCCGGCTT
>JAJRVI010000152.1 GCA_024277405.1 Fidelibacterota bacterium | reverse complement strand
GGGCGATGGCGGCGAGGCCTGTATCCCACACCGGGGAGATGCACGATTGCAGCCGGAACCCCCGCTCGTCCTCGATGGCATAGCGCTCGAACCCCTCGATCCCCTTCCGCATCACCGGGGACTCGAGGGAGTAGCCCAGGGCGTAAAGGGCGATGAGGGAATAGACCCACGGCGGTTGGATCCCGCCCCAGCAGCCGTCGGCCTCCTGACGGGCCACGATCCATTCCTCCGCTGCCTTCAGGGCCCGGCGCCGCAACGGCTTTATGTGCACGCGTTCGTAGGACCGCAGGAACCTGTCGGCGGCGTAGAAGAACCGGCCCCAGGCGCTCCGCTTCCTGGGGAGGGAGAGGCCTGCATTACTCCGCCCCCGCACGAAGAGTTCGTCGATCCGGGCGCGTTCGGGGATGGGGAACACCGGCTTCAGCACCCGCAGGATGGCGAGGGGGAGGATCGTCCCCCGGGCCCAGGAGGCGAAGGAGTAGAGGTTCGCCGGGAACCAGGTGGGCAGGAGCACCAGCTCCGGGGGGAGCATGGGCGTCGCTTCCCAGGGCCACTCGCCCATGAGCGCCAGCCAGATCTTGGTGAACACCCTGACCCGCTCCACTCCCCCTTGGGCCAGGATCCACTCCCGGGCCTTCCGCATCCGCGGGTCCTCGGGGTCCACCCCCGCCATCTTCAGGGCGACATAGGCCTCCACCGTGGTGGAGAGCTCCCCGGGGCCGCCGTACCAGTTGGCCCAGAACCCCTCGGGACGCTGTTCGGAGAGGATGTACCGGGCGATCTTCTCCCACAGCTCCTGGGAGCCGATCCCGAGAATATGGGTGAGGAAGAGGTGTTCGGCGGTGATGGTGACGTTGGACTCCAGCTCCCCCCACCACCATCCCTCCGGCGACTGGCGCCGGAGGAGCCAATCCACCGCGTGACCGATGGTCTCGTCCAGGTCCTCGATCCGGGAACGGCCGTGGGTACGGGGGGCGGGCCGGTGGGTGACCAGGTATTCCCGCGGATCGTGTTCCTCGATCTTTCCGCGGTCCGCGATCTTTTGCATCAGCCTTCACCTCCCGCCACCACCGGTGCCAGTACCTCCGCGGCCCTGCCCAGCCGCCGGGCGCAGGAGATCGCGCGCCCGACGAGCCGGGGGGACTTACGGGAGACGTCCTCCCATAACGTGTCCAGGACGCACCTCAGGATCAGGAAGGGGACGTGGCGTGTCCGGAGCTCCCGCGCGAGGTGGAAGGATTCCATGTCGACGCCCAGGGCGAACAGGGAGAGGCGGGCTTTCTCCGGAGGATCGGCGATTCCCTCCGTGGTATAAATGGGGCCGATCTCGGCCGCCGGGAGCCGTGTTTCGGCCGCCGCGACGAGCCCTCCGGGCACCTCGATCTCCTCCGTTCCGTGCCGGATCGATGACGCTAAGATCAACGTCCCCGGGGCCAAGCAGGCCTGGGTCGCGCCGCAGAACCCGAGGATCACCGCCCCCTCGGGATCGAGCCGCTCCAGGGCCCGGGCGAGGCGTTGCCGGGCTCGGGGGCCGATCCCCGTCCGCACCCGGAGACATCCCCGCACGAAGAGGAGCTCGGTCCGCAGCGCTGCCACGGCGATGGTCATCCTTTCCTCCGCAGGAAGGGGATCAACAACCAGGGCTTGTTCAAGAGCTCGAGCACCGTCTGGGGCTCGAACCCCGAGTGGAGCATGCAGCCGGCGCATCGGCGATCCCTCCCCGGGCCATACCGCTCCCACAGCGCCGGATCCAGGACCTCCCCGAGGTCCTCCACGTGCTCATCCGCGATGAGGTAGCAGGGCACCCTCCAACCCAACACAGTGTAGGTGGGGATGGCCCACGCTGCGCACTCCTCGTACTCCCGGTAGCCCTGCAGGAAGTCCAGGAACAGGGGGTTGTCGTAGAACGGGAGCCTCTCGTTCCCGTTCAAGAGCGCCCGAAAGACCTTGATGGACTCCTGCTTCTGGAGGAAGAGCTCCTTCTCGGGGACGGCCTCGTAGGCGTACCCCGGCGAGAGCATCAGGCCCTCAACCCCCAGCTGGGTCAGTTCCCGGAAGAGGGCCTTCAGGTCCGGCACGTCGGAGCCGTGGAACACGGTGGTGTTGGTGCACACCCGGAATCCCCGCCGCCGGGCCTCGCGAATGGCGGCGATGGCCTCCCGGTAAGCCCCGGGGCGCTGGGTCACCCGGTCGTGCACCCTCTCCGTCCCATCCAGGTGCACCACGAAGCAAAGGCGCTTGTCCGGCTTGAACTTGTCCAGGGATTCGCGCAAAAGGAGCCCGTTGGTGCAGAGGTAGACCCACCGGCGTTGCTCCATGAGCCCCCGGACGATGTCGACGATCCCCGGGTGCAACAGGGGCTCTCCCCCGGAAACGGAGACCACCGGGGCCCCGGCGGCCTCCGCGGCGCGGAGGGCCTCGTCCACCGGCATCCGCCGGTCCATCACATCCCGGTACTCCCGGACCCTGCCGCACCCGATGCAGTGGAGGTTGCAGGCCTCCAGCGGCTCGAGCATGAGGACGATGGGGAAGAGCTTCCCTCTACGCGGCCACTTACGCCGCGGGAAGAGGTACCGTGCGAGCTCCAGTTCCATCACCAGTGGCCTTCCCATTCTCACGCCTCCCGCTCGACGAGGAACGAGAGGAGCTCCCGGAAAGCGTCGCGTGCCCAGGGCTCCCACGGCAGTTCTGCCGTTATCCGCCCGGCCTCCTCGGCGTACCTCGCCGTCCCACGCCAGGTGGCCTCCTCGGCGCCGAGGGCCTCCAGACGCGCAAGGACCTCCTCCACCGGCACGGGATCCCGGGCCAGGAGCGCCCCTAAAGAGGGATCCCGTTCCAGGGCGAAGGCCACGGGGAAGGAGCGCTTCCGCCGCGTGAGGTCGCTCCCCACCGGCTTCCCCGTCACCTCCGGATCCCCCCAGATCCCGATCCAGTCGTCGCGGATCTGGAACGCGAGCCCCAACACCTCCCCGAGTTCCCGGTGTCGCCCCCGGATCACCTCGTCGGCGCCCGCGGCGATGGCCCCGAGCTCGAGGGCGCACCCGATGAGGGCCCCGGTCTTCCTCCGTGCCATCTCCAGGTATTCCTTCACGCCGGCGTTCTTCCCCTCCAGGGAGAAATCCAGGACCTGGCCCTCGATCATGTGGTATGTCGCGGAGAGGAGAGCCGACAGGGCGTCGAGCCGCGCCACTCCCGGGAGGCCCTCCCCCTCCAGGGCGACGCGCAGGGCCAGGACGAGCATCCCGTCCCCGGCGTTGATGGCCTGCTCCTCACCGAACACCGCCCACACCGCCG
>JAJRVI010000151.1 GCA_024277405.1 Fidelibacterota bacterium | reverse complement strand
TTGTCCCCCCGGGCCACCGTGGGGGAACTGGTGCAGAGGCTGGGGAAATTCGCCGAGTTCGCGGCCGCGTCCACCGGGATCGAGATCCGCATGGGGGACCCCGGGAATCGGGTCGGGCGCGTAGGGGTATTCCACGGGGCGGGCACGAACGGAGGATACCCGGTGGCGGCATGTGCCTTTCGCCACGGGATCGACACCGTGATCTACATCCACTGTTCCGACGCGGCAGTGCGGCGCCTCGCCCGGGAGTTCCCGGGGAAGAACCTAGTCGTGGTGGGACATATCGCCGCCGACTCCCTGGGAATAAACCCGTTCCTCGAGGCCCTGGAGGACAGGGGGCTCCAGGTCCTCGCCCTGGATGTGGTGCGGCCCCGAGTGCCCCGCTGAGGCCCGTCATCGGGGAACACCGGCTCCCGCCGCGATGGCGGGATCGCCGTGGACATGTGAGGGATGCCGATGAGCGGAGTGTTGACCTTCATCTTGGCCGGGGGGAAGGGGGCCCGCCTCTACCCCCTCACCCGGGATCGCACCAAACCGGCCGTTCCCTTCGGGGGGATCTACCGCATCATCGACTTCACCCTCACCAACTGCCTCCACTCCGGCCTCCGCCAGATCTACGTCTTGACCCAATACAAATCGCTCTCGCTCGAACGCCACATCCGGGCGGGATGGAGCCTGTTCAACCCCGCCCTGGGGGAGTTCATCGCGCCGGTCCCCCCACAACAACGCACCGAGGGGGCCACCTGGTACCGGGGTACGGCCGACGCCATCTGGCAGAACTGGTATTCGGTGGAGCGCTACGTCTTCGAGAAGGGCGAGCCGGAAGCGATCCTGATCCTCGCGGGCGACCACGTGTACAAGATGGATTACCGGGAGATGCTCTCCTTCCATCGCGAACGGGACGCCGATCTCACCGTGGCGGCGATCCGGGTCCCCCGGGCCGAGGCCCGCCGCCGGTTCGGGGTGTTCGTGGCCGACCACGATGGCCGGGTCCTCTCCTTCAAGGAGAAGCCGGAGGAGCCCCCGCCGGCGCCCGATGCCCCCGAGCATTGCCTCGCCTCGATGGGGATCTACGCGTTCTCCCCCCGTATCCTCGAGGAGGTCCTCCGTTCCGACGCGGAGGATCCCTCCTCTTCCCACGACTTCGGGGTGGACGTGATCCCCCGCATGGTGGCGGAGGGCCGACGGGTCTTCGTGTTCCCGTTCGAGAGGGGGAACCGCAACCCCACTCCCTACTGGCGCGACGTGGGCACCCTGGACTCCTTATGGGAGGCACACATGGATCTCGTGGCGGTGGTGCCCCAGTTCGACCTCTACGACAGGTCCTGGCCCATCCACACCTACTACGAGCCCTGGCCCCCGGCGAAGACGGTCCACGGAGAGCCCGCCCGCAAAGGCACGGCGATCAACTCCCTTCTTTCCCCGGGATGCATCGTCTCGGGGGGGACGGTGATCCGCTCCGTCCTCTCCCCCGGAGTCCGCGTCCACAGCTTCGCCCACGTGGAGGAGTCGGTGCTCTTCTCGGGGGTGGAGGTGGGACGGGGGGCCGTGGTGCGCCGGGCCATCGTGGACAAGAACGTGGCTATCCCCGAGGGCTTCCAAATCGGCGTCGATCCCGAAGAGGATCGGAAGAGATTTCACGTCACCGAATCGGGTATCGTGGTGATCCCGAAAGAGGAGAGGATCTGAAAGGAGGGAGAGGATGCCTGAGCTTCGACGCGGACCGATCACCGATCGGTGGGTGATCATCGCCCCGGAGCGGGCCAGACGACCCACCGACTACCGTAGCGAGCCTCCGGAAAAGGACGACCCGGAGAAATGCCCCTTCTGCCCCGGGCACGAACACATGACTCCCCCCGAGATATATCGCGTCCCCGCTGGGGAAGGGGGCTGGGCGGTACGGGTGGTGCCGAACAAGTTCCCCGCCCTCGCCTCTTACCCCGAGCTCGGGCGGGAGGCGGTGGGCGGGTTCTTCGACCGCATGAACGGGGTTGGGGCCCACGAGGTGGTGGTCGAGACCCCGGACCACGAGAAGGACCTGGCCGATCTCCCCCTGGAGCACGTGGTACGGATAGTGGAGACCTACGTGTATCGGCTGCGGGAGCTGATGGCCAACACCTGGCATCGCTACGTCCTCCTCTTCAAGAACCATGGTCCCCAGGCCGGTGCATCCCTATCCCATGCACATTCCCAGATCATCGCCACCCCCGTCACCCCCCGGGACGTGAGGGACCGCCTCGAGGCCGCCCGGGATTACTACCACAAGAAGGAACGTTGCATCTTCTGTGACATGTTGCTCGCGGAACTGCGCCTCGGGGAGCGGATCGTGGAGGAGGTGGACGGTTACGTAGTATGGGCCCCATTCGACTCCCGGTTCCCATTCGAGGTCCACATCTATCCCCGGTACCACGCCCACGATTTCACCGGGATGTCGCCCCAGCAGATCCGGGGCCTCGCCCGCGCCCTCAAGCGCACGCTGGGACGGCTCAAGGCCCTCCTGGGGGATCCCCCGTTCAACTTCGTCCTCCAGAACGCCCCCAATCCCGTGCCCCGTCCGGGACGGCCCGATTACTGGGCCACGTTGCAGTACGACTACCATTGGCACATCGAGATCATCCCCCGCCTCACCCAGGTGGCGGGGTTCGAGTGGGGCACCGGGTTCTACATCAACCCCATGCCCCCCGAGGACGCCGCCCGGTATCTGCGGGAGGCCGAGCCGGTGGATCCCTGATGTGCAAACGTTACCCACAACGGCTATCCTTGCCGGAGCTTGAACATAACGACGAGGAGGTGTGGTGTGAACAGGGTCGAGATCTCCGCGGGCAAACTCAGGGGCCTGCTGCGGCTGGCGGACGATGAGGGTCGGTTCCGCATGATGGCCATCGATCAGCGAGGCTCCCTCAAGCGCATGATAAAGAAGGCCACGGGGAAAGAGGCGACCTATGAGGACCTCGCGCAGATCAAGAAGCTGATCGTCAAGGTCCTCTCTCCCTACTCCAGCGCCACCCTGATCGATCCCGGATACGGCTATCCCATCGCCGCCAAGTACCTCCCCCCGGAGGTGGGGTTGCTCCTGGCGGTGGAGGAAACAGGATACCTCGCGTCCGGGGCCGGGGAAAGGGAGCGAAAGACGCGGCTGCTCGAGGGATGGAGCGTGGGCAAGGTGAAGCGGGCCGGTGCCGACGGGGTCAAGCTCCTCCTCTATTACCGCCACGATGGCTCCCCCGAAGTGGTGGAACATCAGCAGGGGATCGCGAGGAAGGTGGGTGAGGAGTGCGCCCGCCACGACATCCCCTACGTCCTCGAGATCGTGGCCTACCCGTTCAGGGAGGACGAGGACAAGGATTCCCCCGTCTATGCGGAGAGAAAGCCCAAACTCGTCTTCGATTACGTGGCCGAGTTCGCCAAGCCCGAATACAAAGTGGACATCCTCAAGGTGGAGTTTCCCGCGGACCTCAAGTACTGCCGGGAGTACGCCGACGGGGCCTTCGACGGCGTGAAGCGGGAGCCAGTCTATAATCTGTCCGAGGTGGAGGACTTCTGCCGCGAGGTGACGCGCCTCGCCCGGGTGCCGTGGGTGATCCTCTCCGCGGGGGTGGGGATCGAGGAGTTCCTGGAGGAGGTGGAGATCGCCTCCCGGTGCGGGGCGTCGGGGTTCCTGTGTGGCCGCGCCCTGTGGAAGTACTGTGTGGATTACTACCCGGACCTCGACGCCGTGGAAGAGTGGCTCTCCACCGGGGGAGCCGAGAACTTCCGCAAACTCTACGCCGCGTCCGAGGCGGCGACCCCGTTCTGGGACACCGAAGCCTTCGGGGGCTTCCCGAACCTCGCCCTCGAGAAGGCCGGTCCCGAGTGGTACAGGAACTACCCCGACTTCGCCGGCGATGAGTGAGGGGGAGATCACGGGATCAAGGAGGGAAAGATGAGGATAGGGGTATTGACCGGTGGCGGGGATTCCCCCGGGATCAACGCCTGTCTCCGGGCCATCGTGCGCCGGGCCCACGAGGCCGGGGCCGAGGTGATCGGCTTCCAGGACGGCTGGAAAGGCCTGGTGGAGGACCTCACCATGCCGCTGGGGCTGAAGGAGGTCTCGGGGATCCTGCCCCAAGGGGGGACGATCCTGGGGACCTCGCGCACAAACCCCTTCAACAAGGTCAAGAAAAACGGCGAGACGATCTGGGAGCCCACCGATAAGGTCCGAAAGGTCCTAGATACATGCGCGCGTCACCGGATCGACTGCCTCATCGCCATCGGGGGGGACGACACCCTGGGGGTCGCCGCCCACCTCATTCCCCACGGCCTCAGGGCGGTGGGCATCCCCCAGACCATCGACAACGATCTATGGGGAACCGATTACTCCATCGGCTTCCCCACCGCCCTCTCCATCGTCACCGAGGCCCTGGACCGCCTCCACACCACCTCCCATGCCCACCATCGGGCGATGATCGTGGAGGTGATGGGGCGGGACGCGGGCTGGATCGCGGTGTTGGGGGGGATGGCCGGCGGGGCGGACGTGATCCTGATCCCCGAACGCCCTTTCTCGGTCAAGGACGTGGTGGCCCGGCTGAAGAAACGGTTGGAGCTGGGGAAGCGCTTCTCCATCATCGTGGTGGCCGAGGGGGCGCGGCCGGTGGAGCTGGGGGGGAAGCAGGTGACCCAGCAGGAGGTGGACGCCTTCGGCCACGTGCAGCTCGGGGGAATCGGGTACTGGCTCGCCGCTCGCCTCAGGGAACACAAGGACGAGCTCGAGCTCACCCCCCGGGTCACGGTGCTCGCCTATCTCCAGAGGGGAGGGATCGCCACCGCCTTCGACCGGCTGCTGGCCACCCGACTGGGGGTGCGGGCGGTGGAGCTCGCCCTGGAGGGGAATTCCGGGGTGATGGTGGGCATGCAGGGAGAAAGGGTCGTCCCCGTGCCCCTCGAGGAGGTGGCCGCCAACTCGCCGCGGCTGGTGCCCGACGAGCTCATCGAGCTCGCGGAGATCTTCTACTGAGGGACGGTGATCGATGATGCGGAGGGCCTTCCTCGCGTTCATCCTCGTCTCCTTCGTCGCCCTCGCGGTCCCCAAGGATCCTGGCCTCTTCGCCCCGCTCGAGGAACTTTACGAGCTCATCCGTTATTACTACTACCGCGTCCAGGACGTATCCGAACAGGACCTCCTCTACGGGGCGATGAAGGGGATGGTGGAGGCCCTGGGGGATCCTTATTCCGTCTTCTTCACGCCCGATGAGTACAGGAAATGGCAGGAGGCGGTCGAGGGGGAGTACACCGGCGTGGGGATGGAGATCACGATCCGGAAGGGGAAGGTGGTGGTGGTGACCCCCTTCCCCGGGACGCCGGCGTACGAGGCGGGGATCCGCCCCGGCGACTGGATCAAGGCCGTGGATGGGACCCCCACCGAGGGCCTCTCCCTGGAGGAGGTCTCGATGATGATCCGGGGCCCGGAGGGGACCGAGGTCACCCTGACCGTGGTGAGCCCCACCGGGGAGGAGCGGGAGGTGACCCTGGTGCGGGCCCGGATCCAGATCCAACCCGTGCTCTCCGAGTATTGGGAAGACAAGGGAATCGGCTACATCCGTGTCATCCTCTTCACCGCCCGGACCCCGGCCGAGGTGGGGAAGGCCCTCTACCACCTGCCCCTGGATCGCATGAAGGGGCTGATCCTCGACTTACGGAACAACCCCGGCGGGCTCCTGTCGGCGGCGGTGGACGTGGCGAGCTTCTTCGTGGACGAGGGGGTGATCCTCTACGCCCAAGGCCCGGTATACGGCTACAGACCCTATTATTCCCGGGGGAACGCGTTCCCGAACCTCCCCCTGGCGGTGCTGGTGAACGAGGGGACCGCCTCGGGGGCGGAGATCGTGGCCGGGGCCATCAAGGACCACGGGGTCGGCGTGCTGGTGGGGCGGAAGACCTTCGGGAAGGGGGTAATACAGCAGATCGTGCGGGAGTTCCCCGATGGCTCCGCCCTGAAGCTCACTATCGGAGAGTATTTCACCCCCGACAAACACCGGGTCCACGAAGTGGGGATCGAACCGGATATCCCGGTGGAATACGATCCCAACGCGGAGGAGGACCCGGATATCGCGGCCGCGATTCAGTGGATCCTCTCCCAAGCAAAGGAACCCGCAACTGCTACGGAAACAGCTCCTTAAGGGCCATGGGGCCTGGATACATGAACGGGGCGCGGTTTCCGCCGCGCCCCGTTTTTGTCCGTCACGCATCGCCTTGTTGGTGCGAAGGGCGGGAGTCGAACCCGCACGCCCTTACGGGCACCGGCTCCTAAGGCCGGCGCGTCTGCCGATTCCGCCACCTTCGCACCGCGCTTATTTTACCACGCCCGGGGAGGGCGGCGTCCCTTGACGGCGATCCCCGATCTCTATTACAAAAATATTTTGGGAGCGGTGTGGATGCGGTTCCTGCGCACGGCGGCGAAGGTCATGGGATGTTCGCTCTTCATCCTGTACCTGCTCACCAATACCTCCCTCGCTGTGAATCCTCCCCTCTCGGTGGGGGCCTTCTGGAGTCTCATGGCCCTGTGGGCCCT
>JAJRVI010000150.1 GCA_024277405.1 Fidelibacterota bacterium | reverse complement strand
TGCTGGCGATAGGGATCGCCGTCTGGCTCCAGGGGCGGCGCACTTACAAGCGGGGGACAGAACAGGAGGAACCGTTCCTCTCCGGCGAAAAGCTCCCGGAGGGCGGCGGCGCGGTGGCTGCGACCCACCTCTATTGGGGATTCGCCGAGGCGCTCAAGCCCTTACTCTCCCGGTTGATCGCGTTCCACTCCGGAGTGGTGGGGGACTACGTGGGCTGGCTCCTCGTGCTCCTCGTCGTTTCCGTGCTGGTGGTGATGCTCTCATGAAACAGCAGGAACTCCTCGAGCGGCTGAAGCTGTCCGGGTTCAAGCGGGCCCTGTGGGTCTACCACCTGAACACCGGGGGCTGTAACGGCTGCGACATCGAGATCCTCGCCGCCCTCACGCCCCGCTACGATGTGGAGCGGTTCGGGATAAAGCTCGTGGGCTCGCCCCGGCACGCCGATGTGCTCCTGGTCACGGGGACGGTGACCCGCCCCATGTACGAGCGGGTGAAGCGCATCTACGCCCAAACGCCCGATCCCAAGGTAGTCATCGCCATCGGGGGGTGCGCTTCAACCAGCGGCGTGTTCTACGAGTCCTACAACGTACTCGGCCCGGTGGACAACGTCATCCCGGTGGATGTATACGTCCCGGGTTGCCCCCCGCGGCCCGAGGCGATCATCGACGGGGTCGTGAAGGCGGTGGCGAAGCTGGAACGGCTCATGGAGGGCAGGGAAGGATGAGGGCGGGAGAGGTCCTGGCGGCCCTGCAGGGGAGGTTGGGCGAACGCCTCAGGAACCCGGAGGTAAAGGCCGAGACCGTGGGATACAGGCGTCCCCGGGAACGGGAGTGCCTCTGGGCCGAGATCGCGCGGGAGGACCTGCTGGAAGCGGTCCGGACGCTCAAGGAACTCGCCCCCCTCCACATCTCCATCATCTCCGGGGCCGACGTGGGGGATCGCATAGAGCTCATCTACCACTTCGCGGTGGGATACGGGACGGAGACCGGCGAGGTGATGGTCAACCTCCGCCTCACGGTTCCCAAGGACGATCCCGTGGTCCCTTCCCTCTGCGACCTCATCCCCGGGGCCCAGACCACCGAACGGGAGAAGATCGAGTTCCTGGGGGTGGAGTTCCAGGGGATCCCGGACACGAGGAAGCTCTTCCTCCCCGATGACCTGGCCGTTCACCCCTGGCGCAAGGACGAGCCCGAGCTCGCGGGGTACGTGCGCCGTACCGTGGCTTGGGAGGAAAAGGGAGATGAGGGAAAAGGTGAAGCCCGAAGAGAAGGCTGAGGCCAACGAAATCGCGCAGGCCTGTTCCACCTGTTTCGAGGTCCCCATCGGGCCGATCCACCCGGCCCTGAAGGAGGGGATCCGCTTCACCTTCTGGATCGAGGGGGAGCGGATCCGGAAGGTGGACATCCGGCCAGGCTTCATGCACCGGGGGATCGAGTTCATGGGCACCAAGCGGAACCTGATCCAGGTGCTGTACCTGGCCGAGAGGATCTGCGGTATCTGCTCCATCTCCCATCCCCTGGCCATCGTCCAGGCGGTGGAGCAGGCGGCGGGGATCGAGGTACCGCCCCGCGCCCAGTACATACGCGTGATCATCGGGGAGCTGGAGCGGATCCATTCCCACCTCCTGTGGGCGGGGGTGGCGGCCCACGAGCTCGGCTTCGACACCCTGCTACATTACGTGTGGAAGGTCCGCGAACCGGTCCTGGACATCCTCGAGGACCTCACCGGGAACCGCATCAACTACGCCATCCCCATCTACGGGGGCGTCCGCCGTGACGTGCCCCCGGAGAAGTACCCCGTGCTGAAGGACGCCCTCCGTTACTACCGCAGCCTCGTGGACGATTTCGTGAACTTCTTCCTGCGGGACCCGTCCATCGAGGCCCGTACTCGGGGCGTGGGGGTACTGACGCCCGCGGAGGCGGATTCCCTCTGCGCCGTGGGTCCCACCGCCCGCGCCTCCGGGCTGCGAAAGGACGTGCGGCAGGACTGGCCGTACTTCGCCTACCCCGACCTCGAGGTGAAGGCCATCACCCCAGAGGATATGGGCCTCGAGGTGCGGGGGGATGTATACGACCGGATCGTCGTACGCCTCCTCGAGGTCGTCCAATCGATCGAGATCATCGAGCGATGCCTCGAGGAGATGCCCGATGGTGAGATCACCGCCTTCCCCAAGGTGGCCGCGCTGCTGGCGCACCTGAAGAAGGCGGAGGGGGAGGGGATCGGCCGCCACGAGGCCCCCCGTGGCGAGGTGATCCACTATATACGCCTCCAGGCGGGCGAGGAGGCCCCGGTGGTGTGGAAGGTGAAGGCGCCCACCTACTCCAACCTCATGCCGTGGTATCCCATGTTCCGGGACCAGGAGATCGCGGACATCCCCATCGTCGCCGCCTCCATCGATCCGTGTATCTGCTGTATGGAGCGGGTACAGATCGTGCGCGACGGGAGGGCGGAGACGATGTGGAGGGAGGAGCTCCTCAGGCTCTCGTGGGACAAGACCCGGCGGATCGTCGGGGGCCTGGGGGCATCGCACGTCGCCCGGGAGGGGATATGAGCGGCGTCAACGCCCTGTGGCAGGCGATATTGGTCCTCGTGGGCGGGGGTGCCGTCGGGTTCCTGTATAAGGGTCTGGACCGCAAGCTCGCCGCTCGGCTCCAGGGCAGGATCGGTCCCCCGCTACGGCAGCCCGTGCTGGACGTGATAAAGCTCTTGCTCAAGGAGAACGTCGTGCCCCGGACGGCGATCCCCTGGCTATTCCGGGCCGCCCCGTTCCTCGCCTTCGTCGCCGCCACGACGGCCCTCCTCTACCTCCCCGTGGGATCCCTGCGGCCGGTGCTCTCGGGGTACGGGGACCTGGTGCTCCTCCTCTACCTCCTGGCCGTGCCGGCCCTGGCCATGGCCATGGGCGGGTTCGCCTCCGGCTCGCCCTACGCCGTGGTGGGGGCGCAACGGGAGATCGTGATGATGATGTCGTACGAGTTCCCGTTGGCGATCGCCGCGGTGGGGATCGCGTGGCGCCTCGCGTCCCTGGGACTGAGCCCCGCCTTCTCCCTCGCCACCATCGCCGCCAACCCGCTGTGGGGGGCGGTGGGGCCGTTGGGGTGGATGGGGCTCCTCTTCCTCTTCGTGTCCCTCCTCGCCGTTACCCCCGCGGAGCTCTCCAAGATCCCGTTCGATATCCCAGAGGCAGAGACCGAGATCGCGGGGGGGCTCCTGGTGGAGTACTCCGGGGTGAGCCTCGCCCTCTTCTACCTCGCGGACGTGATCAAGACCGTGGTGATCGCGGCCCTGGTGGTCGCCCTTTTCATCCCCTACGGGATCGCGGCCCCGCTGGGCGTCGCCGGGGTGGGGGGGCAGGTGCTGGACCTCCTCTTCTTCCTAGTGAAGCTCTTCGGGGTGATCTTTTTCGCGGTGACGGTGGTGCGGGTGGCCTTCGCCCGCCTGAAGGTGGATCAGGTGGCGCGGTTCTACCTGCTTCCCACCACGCTGCTCGCGTTGGCGGGCCTCCTGCTCCTCGTCCTCGATAAGGTGGTGATGGGCGGATGATCTTCAAAGCGCTCTTCCTGCAGCTCTTCACGCGTCCGGTGACGAACCGCTTCCCCGCGAAGTACATGCCGAAGTCGGTGCTCGGGTTCCTGGAGAAGGTCGGGGAGGGAAAGGCGAAGCTCGTGCCGCCGGTTCCCGTCACCGAGGGCTTCCGGGGGAAGATCGCCTACGACCGGGAGAAGTGCATCGGTTGCCAGATGTGCATCCGGGTATGTCCCGCCAGGGTAATAGAGTTCAAGCCGGAGGAGAAGAAGATCCGCATGTACGTGGCCCGCTGTACTTACTGCGCCCAGTGCGTGGACGTCTGCCCCGTCGGCGCCCTTTCCCGCAGCCAGGAGTTCTTGCTCGCCGATTACGACCGTTTCTCCCCCAACCTGGTAGTGGAATGAGCTAGCGCCCGGCCTTCTTCCGGGACGTGCCCTTCCGGGCGCGCTTGCGTTCCTCCCGTTTGATGTACTCGATGATCGCCTCCACCACCAGGTCGTTGATGGAGCACTTGCGTTTGCGCGCGAGCTTCTTTATCCGTTCGATGGGCTTGAGATGTCGTTTTGAAAGAGGGATGTAGACGGAAAGCCTGCGGGTTACCTTTTCGGCCATCCCCTATTTCACCTCCTTCTTCGTCCGCGCCACCTCCGCCTCGCCGCGCTCGAGCCATGCCCAGATAAACGGCCATAGATCCCCGTCCAAGACGGCCTCCACGTTGCCCACCTCCACCTCCGTGCGGTGATCGCGCACGAGCTGGTAGGGCTGGAGGATATATGAGCGGATCTGGTTGCCCCATTCGATCTCCCGGAGTTCGCCCCGCAGCTCCTCGATCTTCTTGGCCCGGGTCTCCTCCATCAAGGCCCGGAGGCGTGCCTTCAGAATCCGGAGGGCCATCTCCTTGTTCTGGTGTTGGGAGCGCTCGTTCTGGCATGAAACGGTGATGCCCGTGGGGATGTGGGTGATGCGCACCGCGGTCTCGTTCTTCTGCATGTGCTGGCCACCCGGACCGCCAGCACGGAAGGTCTCGATCTTGAGGTCCTCCTCCTTTATCTCGATGTCCTCCTCCGGGACGATGGGGGTCACCGTCACCGAGGCGAAGGAGGTGTGGCGTCGTCGAGCGGCGTCGAAGGGGGAGATCCGCACCAGCCGATGCACCCCGGTCTCGCCCTTAAGGAGTCCATAGGCGTAGGGACCCTTCACCTCGAGGGTGGCCGATTTGATCCCCGCTTCCTCCCCCGGGGTCTCGTCCAGGAGCCGCACCTTGAACCCGGCCCGCTCGCAGAAGCGGGTGTACATCCGCAGGAGCATCTCGGTCCAATCCTGGGCATCGGTCCCCCCGGCGCCGGCGTTCAGCGAGATGAAGCAATCACCGCGGTCGTAGGGCCCCCGGAGGAAGAGGGCTATGCGGGCCTTCCTGAAATCGTCCTGGAGCTCGGAGATGAGCCGCCCCGCTTCCTCCCGGGCGGAGGGATCGCCCTCGTCGGCGAGGGAGAGGAGGACCTCGGCCTCCTCCACCTTCTCCGCCAGCTCCTCCAGGACCCGCACCCGGTCCTTCAGTGACTCCAGCTCGGCGATGAGCTCGCGGGCCCTCTTCTTATCGTCCCAGAAGTCCGGCCGTGACATGAGCCTCTCGAGCTCGGAGATACGCTCCCTCATCCGGGGAAGTTCAAACACATCCTCCCAGGCTTTCAGGCGTTCTTTAAGTTCTTTGAGGATATCTTCCATAGCTTGTGTGACTTTAATCAATCGAATTGCAGGCCGCAAGGTATAATCCGCCGATGGCGGGGACCCTGTACTTGTGCGCGACGCCCATCGGGAACCTGGAGGACGTGACCCTCCGTGTGCTGCGGGTGTTACGGGAGGTGGACATAATCGTCGCCGAGGACACCCGCCGCACCGCGGTCCTCCTCCGCCGTTATGGGATCGAGCCCCGGTTCGGCCCGAGCCTGTACGAGGGCGCCGAGCGCGAACGGGTGCCCCTGATCCTGCGGGAACTGAAGGTGGGGAAGGATGTGGCATTGGTCTCGGACGCGGGCACGCCCCTGATCTCCGACCCCGGATACCCCCTGGTGCGCGCCTGCATCGAGGCGGGGGTAAGGGTGGTCCCGGTGCCCGGCCCCGCGGCGTTCCTCGCGGCCCTCGTCGCCTCGGGACTCCCCACCGACAGCTTCGTCTTCCTCGGGACGCTCCCCCGGAAGAGGGGCGCGAAGCGCGAGGTGCTCGAGGGCCTGATCGGGGAGGGCCGCACCGCGGTGATGTACGAATCGCCCCACCGGCTGGGGGAGGCCCTGGAGCTCATGGAGGACCTCTACCCCCGGCGTCCGCTGGTCCTCGCCCGGGAGCTCACCAAGGCCCATGAGGAGTTCATCCGGGGGACGGTGGCCGAGGTGCGGGCCGAGGTGGAGCGCCGGGGTGGGGTCAAGGGGGAGGTGGTCCTCGTCCTCGGGGGCGATCCCGGGCCAGCTGCGCCCCCGGACATCGGGCTCCTGCGCGATCTCTACGGGCTCCTCCGGGCCAAGGGGAGGGACGAGAGGGAGGCCCTCCGGGAGATGGCGCGGCTCCTCGGGATCCCCAAGGGGAGGCTCTCCAGCCTCCTACGGGAGCCCGGGGCCTGACCTCCCATCCGGCGGGCGCCGTATACTCCGGCGGAGGTGACCGCGATGAGGGGGCTGTTGGCCGTCCTTTGTGCGTTGGCGTCCCTCGGGCCCGCGGGGATGGGGTGGTGTCAGGTCACGGAAGTCATCTGCGGGGAGCTGCCGCCCGCCTGGCCCCCGGAGCTGGCCCTCCCCGAGGGGACGCGGGTCCTGGGGGCGATCCTCTTCGGGGAGGGAGGGTTCGCCGCCTTCCTCGAGCTCCCCGGCGAAGCCGGGGCTACGCTCGCGGGGTTAGAAGAAGGCCTCGCCCGCGGCGGCTGGGAGCGCCTGCCGGAACAGGGGGCGCCCGAAAGGATCCACACCTTCATTCGCCGAGGGGATGCCGGGGAGGCCCTGTTCATACACTTCTTCCCAGGGGAGGCGGGACTGACCGTGACCTATCTCCCGGGGGCGGAGCTCGACTGGCCGAAGCGGGAGGCGGGGGTCGCCCCCCACATACCCCTCGAGCTCCCGGAGGGGGTCCACCTCCTGGGAAGCTCGCGCGCGAGGTCGCCCCAAAGCGTTGAGTTCCGGGGCACGGTGATCGGGGCCGTATTGCCCAGGGAGATCGCGGCCTCGTTGGGGAAGGGGTTCGCCTCCCAGGGCTGGGAACCCGTCGACTCCGGTGCGGATGGCCCCGTGGTCTGGGGGCGTTACCGGCTCGAGCGGGAGGGGGAACTGTGGGAGCTCGTGTTCACGCTGGTGGCGATGCCCTTACGCCCCAACACCCACGCCCTCTACGTGGTCGCGGGACGCCTGCGGTGAGGCGCTAATCCAGGGAGCCACGGGCGAGCTCCTCCAGGATGGGGCGCATGGCCTCGAGGGCCCGGCGGCGGTGGGAGATCTCGTTCTTCTCCTCCGGCGCCATCTCCGCCAGGGTCCGGGTCTCCCCCGCGGGGATGAACAGGGGATCGTAGCCGAACCCGCCCGCGCCCCGGGGGGCCTCGGCGATCTGCCCCTGTAGGACCCCCTCCGTCATCCAGGTGCGCCCATCGGGCAACGCCAAAACCGCCACGGTGCGGAACCGCGCCGTCCTGTTCGCCTCATCGCGCAGGAGGGAGAGGAGCTTCTCGTTGTTCGCGCGGTAGTCCTTCTCCACACCGGCGAACCGCGATGACAGGACCCCCGGGGCCCCGCCCAGGGCTTCCACCTCGAGCCCGGTGTCCTCCGCCAGCGCGGGGAGCCCGGTCGCGCGGGCTACCCCCGTCGCCTTGAGGATCGCGTTCTCCTCCAGGGTATCGCCCACCTCCTCCACGTCGGGGAAGGGAAAGTCGCGGAAGGTGAGCCACTCTATCCCCGGGATATCCCCGAGGATGGCGAGGATCTCGTCGACCTTGTGGGGGTTCTTGGTGGCGAGGACGACCTTGCGCGCCATCCGCCGCTACATCGCCACCCCGCGCAGGGAGAGCTCGGCGGCGAAGTGGCACGCCACATAGTGCTCGGCGCCCATATCGATGAACTGCGGCGCCTCATTGGCGCAGATCTCCTTGGCATAGGGACAACGGGGATGGAAATAGCACCCCGAGGGCGGGTTGATGGGGCTGGGGACATCCCCCTGGAGGATGATCCGCTCCTTCTTGTAGTCGGGATCGGGCACGGGGACGGCCGAAAGGAGCGCCTCGGTGTAGGGGTGCATGGGGTGGGTGAATAGCTCCTCCGTCTCCGCGAGCTCCACGATCTTCCCCAGGTACATCACCGCCACCCGGTCCGAGATGTGCTTCACCACGGAGAGGTCGTGGGCGATGAAGAGGTAGGTGAGGTGGAATTCGTCCTGGAGGTCCTCGAGGAGGTTGAGGACCTGGGCTTGGATGGAGACGTCCAGGGCTGAGACGGGCTCGTCGCACACGATGAGCTGGGGGTCCAGGGCGAGGGCCCGGGCGATCCCGATCCGCTGGCGCTGGCCGCCGGAGAACTCGTGGGGGTAACGACGCATGTGTTCCGGCTTCAACCCCACCGCCTCCAGGAGCTGGACGACCTTTCTCTCCTTCTCCTTCCCCCGGGCCACCCGGTGGACCACCAGGGGCTCCCCCACGATGTCGCCCACCGTCATGCGGGGGTTGAGGGAAGAGTACGGGTCCTGGAAGATGATCTGCATCTCGCGGCGCAGGGGCTTCATATCCCGGGGCCGGAGCTTGGCGATATCCACCACCCGCCCGAGGCGCTTGCTGCGGAAGAGGATCTCCCCCGCGGTGGGCTCGATGAGGCGCAGGATCGTCCGTCCCGTGGTGGTCTTCCCGCAGCCCGATTCCCCCACCAACCCCAGGGTCTCCCCCTCGCGGATGAAGAGGTCGACGTCGTCCACCGCCTTGACCCAACCGACGACGCGGCGGAAGACGCCACGCCGCACGGGGAAGTACTTCTTCAGCCCCCGCACCTCGAGCAG
>JAJRVI010000149.1 GCA_024277405.1 Fidelibacterota bacterium | reverse complement strand
CGAGTCGAGGGTGCGGGGCCATGTGATGGTGTGTTTCCTGGCGTTCATCCTGCGGCAACACCTAAGGCTCGTGCTCAAGGAGACAGGGTGGGCGGGCAACTTCGGTGAGCTCCTTGAGGCCCTCAAGCGTGTACGGGCGGTGGAGATCGAGGATGGAGCGGGGTTGAAGTACCGGTTGCGGGACGAGATCCCCGCCGAGGCGATGCCCGCGTTCAGGGCGCTTAAGATGACGCCACCCAAGCTGGTGGAGCGGTTGACCTGATCCCCAACCGCCCTTGGCCCCCAGGGGCCATGGTGCCACAAGGCCCCACGATATGTCTTAATCGGCCTTCCTAACCAAATTCTTCAATAAGCCCTTGTCAAACTCGGGCAAGACGCACAAGGGACATTTACAGGGGATGGAAAGCGAAGACGGCAAAAGGCTTAGATCCTGCTCCCCACAAGCCTGCGGATGAGGGCAACGGCAAAGGCGGCGATTCCTTCTTCGCGTCCCAAAGCGCCCATGCGCTCCGGGGTGGTGGCCTTCACCGAGACCTTTTCCACCGGGATCCCCAGGGCCTCGGCCATCCTCTCCCGCATCTCGGGGACATAGGGCGCGATCCTGGGAGCCTGGGCGATCACGGTGGCGTCCACCTGGAGGGGGACGAAGCCCGCATCGTAAAGGAGTGCCCGCACCCGCCGCAGGAGCTCCAGGGAGGAGATCCCCGCGTAGGCCGGATCCCCCGGGGGGAAGTAGACGCCGATGTCCCCCAGCGCAGCGGCCCCGAGGAGCGCATCGCAGATGGCGTGCAGCAACACGTCGGCGTCGGAGTGGCCCTCGAGCCCCTGGGGATAGGGTATCTCCACGCCGCCCAGGAAGAGCTTCCTCTCGGGGGAAAACCGGTGGAAGTCGATCCCCAACCCCACACGGATATCCACTCACGCCTCCTCAGGGGGCTCCGGCCCCAAAAGCTTCCGGACCACCTCCCGGGCTACCCCAGGGGAGAAGCCGCGCCGCAGGAGGTAGGAGAAGGCACGCCGCAGGGCGACTTCCCGCGGGAGCCCCTTCAGGGCCGGGAGCCGCCTCGCCAGGGCCTCCCGGGCGAGATCTACATCGTCCACCTCCCCCAGGACCCTGTCCATCACTTTCCGGACGAGCTCCGGGGCGATCCCCTTGCGGGCGAGCTCACGTTGGATGAGGGATTTGGCCCGGGGGCGGCAGGTGGCCCGATCCTCGATATAGAGCCGGGCGAAGAGCTCGTCATCCAGGAGCTTCTCCTCAATGGCCAGGGAGATGACCTCCTCCACCACCTCAGGGGAGAAACCCTTGCCCCGCAGCCGTGACCGGGCCTCCTTCACCGTGCGGGGCCGCACGGCGAGGAGGCGGAGGAGGTACTGGTACGCCCGTTCCCGTTCACTCACCCAACGGCTTGGGCTCAGGGATCCCGGCCTTCTCGCGGATCTCGGCCACGAGCCGCTCTGCCACCTCGGGGTTCTCGGCGAGGAAAGCGGCTGCCTGGCTAATGCCCTGGCCGAGCTTCACGTCTCCGTAGGAGTACCAGGAGCCCGACCGGGTCACGATCCCCAGCGATTCGGCGGTGTGGAGGATGTCCCGCTCGCGCACGATCCCTTTCCCGTAGATGACGTCGAAGGCGGCCTCGCGGAAGGGCGGGGCCACCTTATTCTTCGTCACCCGCACCCGGGCCTTCATCCCCACGTGCTCCCCGCCCTCGGAGAGCTTCCCTTCGGACCAGATCTGGAGCCTCACCGAGGCGTAGAACTTGAGGGCCCGGCCACCGGTGGTGGTGGTGCTCGGGCCCCAGGGGCCGGACTGGATGGTCGAGCGGATCTGGTTCACGAACACCGCCACGGTTCGCGACTGGGCGATGGCCGCGGCCAGCTTGCGCATCGCCTGGGACATGAGCCTCGCTTGGAGGCCCACCTGGGCATCGCCCATCTGGCCCTGGAGCTCCGCCTCGGGGACGAGGGCCGCCACCGAGTCCACCACGATCATATCCACCGCCCCGCTGCGGGTGAGCTGTTCCATGATCTCGAGCGCCTGCTCGCCCGAGTTGGGCTGGGAGAGGAGGAGGTGATCCAGATCCACCCCGATGGCCCGGGTGTAGTTCGGGTCAAGGGCGTGCTCGGCATCGATGAACGCCGCCACTCCGCCGAGCCGCTGGGTCTCGGCGATCATGTGCAACGCGAGGGTGGTCTTACCCGAGGCCTCGGCCCCGTAGATCTCCACGATCCTCCCCCGGGGCACCCCACCGACCCCGAGGGCGATATCCAAGGAGAGGGAGCCGGTGGGGATGACCTCCACCTCGGTGGCCACGGGACGCTCCCCGAGCCACATGATGGCCCCCTCACCGTAGGCCTTCTTGATCTGCTTCAATACCCCGTCCAGTATCTCCCGTTTCTTCATCTCGGCTCCTATGGTAGGGGAGCGAGGGGAGCGGCTCAACCATGCTAAACGTGGTTTGCGATGATAAAAATTAGTTCGCTATTTCCCCGCTGATCACGGCCCCTCCGCGCGGGCCGAGCTCATCGAACGGCCCCAGGGCGATGAGTACCGCGCCGTTCGGATACGACGTCGTGTCGAGCTCGTACGTGCCCACCGGGGGCAGTCCCTCCGCCACCAGGGTCCACGTTCCCCCAGCGGGGAGCACGAAAATCTTTATCTGAAGGGCCTCAACGTTCCCCTCCGTCTCCCACGAGATCTCCACCGTGCCCGCGAGGATGGCCCCCGGGATCGATACCGCCACCGGGACCACGATTCCCCGGGCGGTGTTCTCCTCCCTGGGGGTGCCGAGGATCGGGTTCCCTTCCGCGTCCAACGCCCTGGTCTCGGTGGCCGTCCGCCAGGCGACGGGGGCGTCGGGGAGCTCGGGGGAGATCCGTTCCATGGAGGCCCTCCGGCCAACATCGCCGGCGCACCACCCTTCCACGATCCCGAGGTTTGCCGAGTCCACCACCGCGCCCTCGGGATCGCGAAGGAGGAGCACCGTGCCCCCGTTCGGTATGGACCCCTTGTAGATGAGATCGGCCGCCACGTCGGAGATCGTGGTGTCATCGGTGCGCTCGAGGAGGAAAAGTCCCCGCGGTGGGATCGTGCCGGAGAGGGGTATCTCCCGCTCGCCGATCACGAGGATCCACCCCGCGAGGTCCACCGGTACATCCGAGGCGTTGTAGAGCTCGATCCACTCGTCGTATCCCGATGCCACCGTGCCCGCCCACCCCACCTCGTTGATCACCACCTGGCCGGAAGAGGCCACATGGAAGGCGCCCAACGCCGCTATCACGATGGACAAGGCCCGCACGGCCATCACCTCCTCGCCCTAGCTATATCCCCGCCCCAGGGCAAACGCCAAATGTAAAAGCTTATAATTGTGGTAATCCGTTTCGGGTGCGGCCAGCCGGGGCCCATCAGGTTTGAGGGACATGTGTCCCCCTGCCCGGTCGTGTGGATCCCCGCCAGCCCGTTCGGGGGCTTGCCGGGATCCCATCCATCGCGTCCCCTGGGTTGAGGACGGAGGACTGCCTTCCCTGTAGCGCCACGGACCCGCTGCGGCATCACACACGCCGAGGGTCCCCACGGCCCCGGAGGTCATCCGGGTTGCCCTCCGGCATCCCGTGGCGGCTTCGGTGTGGCATCGGGCCCAGTCGGAGGGGTGCTAGCTTGGTCGGGCATGGTCCCCCTTCACCGGCCGCTGATGCGGAGGAAAAAAGAGGGGCATGGGGTTTCGGGCCGGAGCTTGACATCTGAACGGCGGCATGCGTAAGATTTGAGCGGTTGGGCCGTTAGCTCAACTGGCAGAGCAGCGGACTCTTAATCCGCGGGTTGGGGGTTCGAGTCCCTCACGGCCCACCAGGGTCGTTAGCTCAGTTGGCAGAGCACCGGCCTTTTAAGCCGGGGGTCGCAGGTTCGATTCCTGCACGACCCATATCGTCCCCGTCGTCTAGCGGTCTAGGATCCCGGTCTTTCAAGCCGGAGGCGGGGGTTCGAATCCCCCCGGGGACAGGAGGCTTGGCACCTTATCTGAACCGTAGCTATAATTACGGGCGAGTAGCTCAGTGGGAGAGCATCCGGCTTACATCCGGAAGGTCGGGGGTTCGATCCCCTCCTCGCCCAGTAGTCGGGACCGTGGTCTAGGCTGGCCTAGGACGCCGGATTGTCACTCCGGAGATCGCGGGTTCAAATCCCGTCGGCCCCGCCAGCGGGCCCGCAAGGGCCAATCCGTGGCGAGGTAGCTCAGGTGGTAGAGCACGCGGCTGAAAACCGCGGTGTCCCCAGTTCGACTCTGGGCCTCGCCACTTGAGTTCCTGTCCCACTTCGGTGGGGGAGCAATTT
>JAJRVI010000148.1 GCA_024277405.1 Fidelibacterota bacterium | reverse complement strand
CCGGCCTTGGCGGAGGCGTAATGGGCCCCGTGGCTGGAGCCCCCGAGGGCCCGGAGCGATGAGACGTTCACGATCCGACCGAAGCCGGCCTCGCGCATGTATGGGAAGGCGGCCTGGGCCGCCACGAAGGGAGCGGTTAGGGCCACCCGGAGCATCCGGTCCCAGTCCTCCAGCGACAGCTCGGTGAAGCTGGCGTGCTGGGAGTAGCCCGCGTTGTTCACGAGGATGTGGAGCCCCCCCAGGGCCTCGGCGGCCTCGCGCACGAGGCGCCGGGCCTGCGCGGGATCCGCCAGGTCCGCCTGGAGTACGACCGCCTTGCGCCCCATGCGCTCGACCTCGGCCGCCACCTCCTCGGCCCGCACCTTCTGCGCCCGGTAACTGATGGCCACGTCACAGCCCATGGACGCGAGCTTCAGGGCCGTGGCCGCACCGATACCCCTGGAGCCGCCGGTGACGAGGGCGTAACGCTGCATCTCTACCTCCTGGTCGGGTCCTCAGGTCCCGAAGAGCCGATCCCCGGCGTCGCCGAGCCCGGGGAGGATGTAGCCGTGGTCGTTAAGCTCGCGGTCCAACGCCGCGGCGTAGATGGGGACGCCCGGATGGGCTTCCTGGAACACCCGCACCCCCTCGGGGGCCGCGACGAGGCACAGGAACCGCACGTCCTCTCCCCCCTCTTCTTTCACCAAGCGGACCGCCTCCACCGCTGAGCCCCCGGTGGCGAGCATCGGGTCCACCACGATCACCAACGCCTCCCGCAGGTTCTTGGGGAGCTTCTTGTAATAGACGTGGGGCTTCAGGGTCACGGGATCCCGGTAGATCCCGATGTGGCCCACGCGGGCGTTGGGGATGAGCCGCAACACTCCCTCCGTCATGATGATCCCCGCCCGCAGGATGGGGACCAGGACCACGGGGCGGGCGAGCTCGTGGCCGCTGGTACGTTCGAGGGGCGTCTCCACCTCGACCTCGCGCAGGGGGAAGTCGCGGGTGATCTCGTAGACCATGAACGCGGTCAGCTCCTCGAGGAGCTGGCGGAAGAGGAGTCGATCGGTGGATCTGTCCCGGAGCTTGGTGAGCTTCGCCCGGATCAGGGGATGATCGATCACCGTCAGCCTGCCCATAGTCTGGGCGAGGGTATCCCTTCTCCCCGAATTTTCAAGACACGCCTAGGGCAATGGGTGGGCGACGTACCACGTGGGAGCGGACCTCAGGATCGGCGGGTGCGGCCGGGGAACTCGTCCACGTGCTGACAGCGCGGGCAGAAATCGGTGCGCTGTCCGCACAGGAGCACCTCGCCGATGGGGGTCCCGCATTCGGGACAGGGCTTGCCCGCCCGGCCGTGAACGCGCAAGAACGAGCGTTCCTCCTCCTGGTAGAGCCCCTCGCCCACGCGGGATCTGATCTCGTCGATGGCCCACCGGAGGACCTCCGGGATCGCCCGCCACAGGCGCGCGAGCTCCCCCTCGTCCAGGGTGTGGGCGTAGCGGAAGGGGGAGAGCCGGGCGGCGAAGAGGATCTCGTCCGCGTAGGCGTTGCCGATGCCGGCGATGAGCCTCTGGTCGACGAGGACCTTCTTTATCTGACGTCGTTTCCCCGCCACGAGCCCCACGAACCTCTCCAGGGTGAACCCATCGCTCAGCGGCTCCACGCCGAGCCCCGCGAGCGGCTCTTTGTCGAGGGAATCCAGGAGCCACCCCCGGGAGAGCTTGGGGAATCCAGGCTCGATCACGCGGATGTCGTTTCCATCATCGAGTTCCATCCGGAAAACCGTGCTTTTCGTGGCGTCATAACGGGACGCGCCGTGCCAGATCCAGCCGGCCCGCATGAGGTGTACCGCGAGGTGGAGCCCGTCGGAGAGATGGAAGAGGAGATATTTGCCGCGCCGCCCGACCCCGGTGATCCCCCGCCCCCCCAGCTCCGCAAGCGGGGGCTCGGTGGACTGGAGGAAGGCTGGGTGCAGTGCCTCGGCCCCCCGGATCGTCCGGCCGACGACCCGGGGGGCCAGGACCGCGGCGATTATCTCCAGGTCGGGAAGCTCGGGCATACCTTCGGGTCCTAGGGCTGGCTATCCTCGTCGCAGCAACCGAAGAAGAACGTGATGCCGCACGGGAACGGGAGGCAACAGCTGGGTTTGGGGGCACAACAGCTCGGGCGACGGTAGACCTTGATGTAGGGCTTGCAGAACGAGATCCCACACGGTTTGGACCTCAGGATGGTCCAGCAACAGGGGGATTTCTCCACGATCTTAATCGCCGCCTTGTACTCGGCCTTGGTGGTGGTGACCACGATGTTGTAGAAGCCCGCGGGCACCTGTTGGCCAGCCATGTCCACCTGATTCCACTGGATCTCGGTATTGGGGGACACGGGCGAGGGATAGCTGTACTGGTAGATCACGGTCCCATCCAGGGCCTCGATGCGCCACCCGACGACGAGCTCATCGGAGGGGCAACAGAGGAAGCCGAAGGGGGTCACCAGCTTGAAATAGACGGTCTCCCCCGTCCAAAAGGCGGTGTAACAGCAGGGTTCCTCGGGTTCGGGGCAACACGCCCCGCTGAATCCGTAGCCCAAGCTCCCCATCGCCACCGTGAGCACCGCCACGAGCACAAGAGCCCTCTTCATCCACATCACCTCCAACCCATTGTACAGCGAGGCGGCCGGGCCGGTTTCACGTTTCCGTGATGTGGATCACAGTTTGCCCGGCCAGACGTCCGGGTTCACCAGGTTATCGGGACGCTCGCCGCGCAGGACGGCGAGGACGCCGTCCACGGCCAGCGAGGCCATGCGTCGACGGGTGTCCACGGTGGCAGAGCCGATGTGCGGCGTGAGGACCACGTTAGCGAGCCGCGGGAGCTCGGGGTGGACCTCGGGCTCCCGTTCGAATACGTCCAGGGCGGCCCCCGCGATCCCCCCGCCCTTCAGCGCCCGCACCAGCGCCTCCTCGTCCACCACCGGGCCCCGCGCGACGTTCACCAGGTACGCCGTTCCCTTCATCAGGGAAAGCTCCCGTTCCCCGATGAGGTGGTGCGTTTCGGGGGTAAGGGGGACGCAAAGGACGACGAAATCGCTCGCGCGCAGGAGTCCGTCCAGGGGCACGTAGCGGCAGCCCAGTTCGTCCTCGAGGTCCGGCTTGCGGGTACGGGAATAGTAGAGGACCTCCATCGAGAAACACCTGGCCCGGCGGGCCACGGCGGCCCCGATCCGCCCCAGGCCCACGATCCCCAGGGTCGCCCCCCACACGTCCCGACCGAGATGGGGCGGCATGAAGGACCAGCCGGGGAAGCCCTCCGCCCGGAGGCGCTTGTCCAGCTCCACCACCCGCCGGGCCACCGCCAGCATCAGGGCGAACGCGAGGTCCGCCACGGTCTCGGAGAGGACCCCGGGGGTGTTCAGCACCACGATACCACGGGCACGCGCCTCCTCGAGGTCGATGTTGTCCACCCCCACCCCCAGGTTGGCGATGACCTTCAACCCCGGGGCGGAGGCCAGCACCTGGGCATCCACCCTGGTGGAGAGGGGCACGATGAGGACATCGACGTCGGCCACGTTCCGGAGGAGCTCCTCCCGGCCGATCAGATCACCGGGAAACATCACGACCTCGTGCCCCGCCCGTTCGAGTCTCTCCACCTCCTCAGGGAATATCCGGCAGCTGATGAAGATCCGGGCCATCTCCCCTCCTCACTCATAGCGCAGTGCCTCCACGGGGTCGAGCTTGGCCGCGGCACGGGCCGGCAACAGTCCCGCAATGGCCCCCACCAGGAAGGAAAACCCCATGGCCCCCAACACGAGCCACCACGAGATCCCGTACTCCAACACCCTGGCCCCCAGCGCCCGTTTGGCCGCGGTCACGGCGGCGAAGTTGAGCAGCGACCCGAGCCCGGTCCCCAGCGCTCCCCCCGCCAGCCCCATCAGTCCCGACTCCAGGAGGAAGATCACGGCGATCTGGGAGCTGCGCGCGCCCACGGCCTTCATCACCCCGATCTCCCGCGTCCGTTCGAGGACCGCGGTGTACATGGTGTTCATGACCCCGATCCCGCCCACGACCAACGCGATACCTGCGATCCCCCCGAGGAAGGCCCCCAGGATCCCCAGGGCCCGTTGCACCACCTCATGGACCTCCTCCATGGTCTGCACGGAGAGGTCCCGGCGGCCACGGCTGCGGTAGAGGAACGCCTCGATGCGCTCCGCGGTCCGCCCCACGTCGTACCCCGGGGCCACGCGCACGAGCACCATGGTGACCCCCTGGGTCCCCAGGAGCTCCTGGAGGTCCACGAGGGGAAGGATGATGGCGTCCTCGTCCAGGCGGCTGTCGGCGCTGTAGATCCCGACCACGTTGAAGGGGCGATCCTCGATCTGAAGCGTGTCCCCCGCGCCGAGACCGAGCTCCCCCGCTATCTCTTGCCCGAGGATGGCCACGCCGCGTTCGCCCGGGCGAAAGCCCCGGCCCGCCACGATCTCGACCTTGAAAAAGGAGAAGATGTTGTCCGAGACGCCGAGCGCATCGATGACCCCCTCGGTCCCGTCGGCCTTGACGTAGACGCTCTGGAAGTTCAGGAGCCCGATCTCACCCACGCCCTCGACCGTGGAAAGCGCGTCCACGTCCAATTCGAACGAGGTACTGAAGCTCGAGGGGCCGCCGAACCCCCCGCCCAGCTCCCCCGGGAGGATCATCACCACGTCGTACCCCAGCTCCTCGAAGGAGCGCCTGACCGCGAGCTGCATGGACTCCCCCAGCGATACCAGGGCCACCACCGCGGTGATCCCGATCAGGATCCCGATGATGGTCAACCAGCTCCGTTTCTTGCGGTGGAGGAGCCCCCGCACCGCGATCCTCGCGAGGTCAACCATCGGTACCCCCTACGATGCGCCCGTCCCGGATCCTGAGAGCCCTCACGGCCGCTGCGGCCACCTCGGGGTCGTGGGTGACCACCACCACGGTGACCCCTCCCCCATGGGCCCCGGAGATGAGGGACAGGACCTCCCTGCCCGTCTCGGTGTCGAGGTTTCCCGTGGGCTCGTCCGCGAGGAGCAGGTCCGGGGAGTTCACCAGGGCCCGGGCGATGGCCACCCGCTGCTGTTCCCCGCCGGAGAGCTCGTTGGGTAGGTGTCTTTCCCGCTCCCGGAGGCCGACCCGGGCGAGGAGCTCCCGCGCCCGACGGAGCCTCTCCCCCCGGGGTACCCCGGCGAAGATCATGGGGAGCTCCACGTTGCCCAGGGCGGTGAGGGTGGGCGCGAGGTTGAAGCTCTGGAACACGAACCCCACCCTGCGGTTCCTTATCCGCGCCAGCGTGGCCGGCCGCATGGAGGAGATGTCCTCACCCTCGAAGAGGACCCGCCCCCTGGTGGGGCGATCCAGGCATCCCATGAGGTGGAGGAGGGTGGATTTACCCGATCCCGACGGCCCCATCACCGCCAGGAACTCCCCCCGTTCCACACGCAGGTACACCCCCCGCAGGGCCTCCACCTCGATCCTCCGGCGCCGGCCCATGCGGTAGACCTTCCACACCCCCTCCAGCTCTACGATCGCCTCACCCCTCATGTCTGAACTCGACGAGCACGATCTCGTAGACCAAGCGATATCCCGTATCCGCTTTTTCCTCCACCCGGAGGTACGGGGGGAGGAAGGTGGGCAACAGCCCGCGGTGGGATAGGTCCGGTATGGCCACGTATGCCACCAGGTCGGGGAAGCCCGGGTTGAGGTAACGTGCCCTTATCACGGGGATCCCCAGGACATCATCCCGGTCCCCCGTTATCAGACGGGCCCTGTTGCGGAGCCTGTACTCCTTGTTGGGCTCGATCCCGCGTCCCCAGATGGAGAACAGGGGCATGATGAACCCGGCCTCGTTCACGTCCAGCTCCGGTGTGAACGCGATGAGTTCCAAGGGATTGCGGCCTTCGGCCTCGTCCCGCGATACGAACTGGGTCATACTCATCCGGACCTCGTAACCGCCCTCCCCGGGGATCACCTCGAATGTCAGGGAGGCCGGATGCTTATCGGGATAGCGTAATTCGTACCGCAGGAAGAGCTGTCCGCCGGGGTAAGCGGGGCCCCCGAGGGCCTGAACGCCCATCGCCAACAGCAGCGCCAGCGTCGGCGCCACGATCGCCTTCGCGGATCTCACGTCCGATCACCCTGGACATGCTTGTATCCGCATCCACCCCCGTGCGCAACAGGACCTCCAAGCGCATCGGACTCCCGCGGTTCGCCGGCGATGTCCGGACCCGGGGGCCGTACAATGGGCCCGAGGTGAGCGGCGATGATCGTGGAGTTCACCATCTCTCCCATCGGCGTGGGGGAGAGCCTGAGCGAGTACGTGGCCCAGGTGATAGACATCGTGGACAAGAGCGGCCTCCCCTATCTTCTCACCCCCATGGGGACCATCGTGGAGGGGGAATGGGACGAGGTGATGGAGCTGATCAAGCGTTGCCATCACCGGATGCTGGAGCTCGCGCCCCGCGTGGCCACCCGGATCTACATCGACGATCGCCCAGGGAGGAAGGGCCTCCTGGAGTACAAGACGAGATCGGTGGAGGAGAAGCTCGGGCGGACGATCCGGCGGACGCGGGCCGGAGCGGAGCCGGGTTGAGGCTGAATAAGTACCTCCAGGCGGCCGGGGTGGCATCGCGCCGGGGGGCGGACGAGCTCATCCGCTCCGGAAGGGTGCGGGTGAACGGGGAGGTGGTGCGCGAGCCGTGGCGCGAGGTAGACCCCGCGGTGGATACCGTGGAGGTGGATGGTCGTAAAATCGTCCTCTCCGCGGAGAGACATTACTTCAAGCTCTACAAGCCCCGGGGGGTGGTGAGCACCCTCCGGGATCCACACGCCAAGAGGACCCTGGCGGAGTTCATCCCCGAGGGCCTGCGGCTCGTTCCGGCGGGGCGGCTCGACAAGGAGTCCGAGGGGCTCGTGATCCTCACCGACGACGGCGACCTCGTGTTCCGGCTCACCCACCCGAGCTTCGAGGTGGCCAAGCGTTACCGGGTGGTCCTCGACCGGTCCGTGGAGAAGCGCGACCTGGAGGAGCTCGCCCGGGGGATAGAGCTCGAGGACGGCCCGTTCGTCCCGGATGAAGTGAAGAGGCTCGGGCCCCGAGAGGTGGAGCTCGTGATCCACGAGGGCAGGAAACGCGAGATCCGCCGCGCCTTCAGGGCCCTCGGGTACGAAGTGGTGCGGTTGATCCGCACGGCCATGGGGCCGGTGGAGCTCGGGGACCTCCGTCCCGGGGAGCTCCGCCCCCTGAGCCCCGGGGAGCTCCGTGCCCTGGGGATCCGGGAGAAACGGCCCCCTCGGTGACGCGGCGTCCCGCGGCGGGGGCGCTCGCTCAGCCCCCTCCCTTCCCATCCCGGGTGGTGGAAGCGGTCCCCCCGGTCCCCCGGTGCTCCCTCCCCGGTGCAGTCGATACCGGGGGCTCGTCGTACGAGCTGATGAAACAGAGGATAACGGCCGGCTCCTTCGCGGAGGGGTACTGGCCCCAACACCCCTCGGTTACCTCGGGGTAACGCCAGACCACGTCCCATCCCCGATGATGCATGATGGGACCGTGGCCGTACTGCCAGCGCGTTGCGGGCATCACGGGGTCGTTCCCGCAGCAATCGAACCCCTTTGCCAACCGGTCGAGGAACGCCCCCGCGAGGCTCACCGCCCACGGCTCGCCCGGCTCCCGCCGGGGGTCGCCGCTCACCACCTCGATCGATCCGCGGCTCACCTCCCGCACGATCTTCCAAGCGTCTTCGTCGTACATGTCCTCCTCCCATAGTGCCGCCCGGACGGCTATCGGCCCCGGCGGCCAGCACTCGGCCAGCTGCCAGATCACCGCATCGATGGGCACGGTGAACCCGCGGGCATGGCGCTCCACGTCCAGCCCGGGCAGGTATTGGACGAACGTGCGGGAGAGGTTCGGACACGCACCGAGGTAGGAGACCTGAAGCACGAGCACCAGTTCCTCCGCGCCCTCCTCCACGAGCTCGTCCCACGGCTCCGTCCCCGGCTGGAACATGATGCGGGTGAGCGTGAGCGTATGGCGTATCCAGGGATCGGTCGGGGGATCGAAGCACTTCTCGCACGCCGCCCCGCCCCCCACCGCCACGGCGCCTATGGCCGCCGTGACACATATGGCCCATCTGATCATGTGCCCCACCTCCCGAGGATACATTACACCCGCGCACCGACGATGCAATGGGGGATGATGGGGGTAACCGGCGCGAGGCTGTCGGGAACCGTGCGGCCCCAGACCGGTCCGCCGACGGGTTGGAGCGGCAAGCGATCACGAGGTTAAATGGGGCGATCATGTCCGATGCGGTCGGCACCGCGGTGGAAGCGCGGTTTGTGGGACTATGTCCGAACTGTAACGGGGAGATCGCCGCGGCCCGTCTCGCCGCGGGCCTCCCCTGTGATAACTGCCTCCCGAGCCCCTCGCCCGATCCCTGTGCGGCCCTGGCGAAACGGGGGACCCTCGCCGCATACGGGCGGGTCTGTCGCCTCCTCGCGGAGGCAACGCGCTTCCGCGAGTTCTTCGCCCGGGCTGTGGGCTCTCCCCCCTGGTCGCTCCAGCTTTCCTGGGCCAAACGGGTCCTCCTGGGGAGATCCTTCGCCATCCTCGCCCCCACGGGGGTGGGGAAGACCACCTTCGGCCTCGCCATGGCGGCTTATCTCCCCGTACCGTCCTATATCCTCGTTCCCACCAGGCTCCTGGTCGAGGAGCTCTCCCGGCGGCTCGCCGCGTTCGCCCCGGGGAAACGCATCGTCGCCTTCACCGGCAAGAGGCGAGAGCGGGAACGCATCGCCGCCGGGGAGTTCGACTCCCTCATCACCACGAGTGCCTTCCTCCAGCGCAATCACGAGCTCCTCCTCGAGGGCTTTTCCGCCCGGGATGGTCCCGGCGATTCGGGGGTCTTCATCTTCGTGGACGACGTGGATTCGCTCCTCAAAGCATCGCGGAACGTGGACCGCTTGCTCTCCCTCCTCGGGTTCTCCCCCGCGGAGGTGGAAGCGGCATTGGCCGGGGAGGAGGTCGCGAAGGCCCCCCGCGGGGTGCTCGTCGTCTCCTCGGCCACGGCGAAGCCCCGTGCGAAACGGGTGGTCCTCTTCCAGCGCCTCCTGGGGTTCGAGGTCCAGCGCCCCTCCACCGCCCTGCGGAACGTGGCCGACCTGGAGGGCCGTGTCGGTTCCTTCGAGGACGGCCTCGCCCGGGCCGTGGAGTTCGTCAAGCGGTGCGGGCCCGGGGCGTTCGTATTCGTATCCCCGGATCAGGGACGCGAGGGCGCCTTGAGGGTCGTGGAGGCCTTGAATTCATCCGGCATCCCCGCGGTCCTCTACGAGGATTTCGAGGGTTCCAGGGAGGGGTTCCGGGAGGGGAAGGTGTGGGCCGCGGTGGGGATCACCCATGGCCAGAACCCCCTGGTCCGGGGCGTGGATATACCGGAAGCGGTACGGTATGCGGTCTTCATCGGGGTCCCGGTGATCCCCTTCCCCGCGGAGGTGACATCCCTCTCCCCCGGGAGGCTCATGGGGCTACTGCTCGCGCTGCGTCCCCTGCTCCCCGCCGAGGAGACGGAACGCGACCTGGAGTACCTGCGGCGCTACCTCTCCCTGCGCGAGGAGGACCTCCCCCGCTACCCCCGTATAAGGGCCAGGCTCGAGGGGATCGCGGAGAGGCTCCGGGGGGTATTGGGGGACGATCGTGCCCTGGCTGGGCTCGAGAGAACCGGGACCGTCTCGGTTTTCCGCCGCGATGGCCGCGTATACCTCGCCGTGGCCGATGCGGCGAGTTACCTCCAGGCCTCGGGACGCACCTCGCGCCTCTCCCCCTGGGGCCTCACGAAGGGGGTCTCGGTCCTCTTCTGGTGGGATGAGGCCGCCTTCCGGGGTCTCAAGCGCCGGCTCGCCCTCCTCTCCGCCCAGGAGATCGAGTTCGCGCCCCTCGCCTCCGTGGAGATCGGGGAGCTCCTGCGGGAGGTCGATCGGGACCGCGAGAGGCTCCGGCGTCTCCTGCGCGGCGAGCCCCCTGAGGAGACCCGGGAGCTCCTGCGGACCTCCCTCTTCGTGGTGGAATCACCCAACAAGGCCCGCACCATCGCCTCCTTCTTCGGGCGCCCCCAGCGGCGGTCGCTGGGGGAGGTCACGGTTTACGAGGTGACCACCGGGGACCGGCTCCTCCTCATCGCCGCCACCATGGGGCACCTCACCGATCTGGTGGAGGAGGGTGGGATCCATGGGGTGTTGGAGTTCGACGGCCGGTTCGTGCCGGTGTACGGGTCGATCAGGACCTGTCGGCGTTGCAACGAACAAACTACCCTCCCCCGGTGTCCCCGCTGCGGCGGCGAACCGGTCCTGGACAAGTCCCGCATCGTGGCGGGCCTGCGGGATCTCGCCCTGGAGGTTGACGAGGTGCTGGTGGGGACCGACCCCGATGCGGAGGGAGAGAAGATCGCGTGGGACCTGTATCTGGCGCTCCGGCCGTTCAACGCGGCGATCCGACGGGTGGAGTTCCACGAGGTGACCCCACGGGCGATCCGCGAGGCGTTGGCATCCCCGCGGGAGGTGGCGGCGCCGCTCGTCTCGGCCCAGATCGTGCGCAGGGTCGCGGACCGCTGGGTCGGGTTCTCCCAGTCCCAACATCTTCAGGCGCGGTTCGGCTCGCGGAACCTCTCCGCCGGTCGGGTGCAGACCCCGGTCCTGGGGTGGGTGATCGCCCGGGAGGATGAGCGCCGGCGGCGGAAGGGGCTCATCGTGGCGGCGTTGGGTGGGGCCGAGGTACGCT
>JAJRVI010000147.1 GCA_024277405.1 Fidelibacterota bacterium | reverse complement strand
GCCGTCCCCGGGAATCTCTCCATGAACCGCGCCAGGGCCTCCCTTCCCCCATCGGGCAGGGCCCAATCCCAGATCGCCACGTCGGGGGAGTGTTCCGCCGCGAGGAGCTCCGCCTCCGCCGCGGAACCGGCCTCCCCCACCACGGCGAACCCCGCCCCCCGGAGCAACCCCTGAAGTCCCTCCCGCACCAGGGGGTGATCGTCGACGATCAAGATCTTCATGGTGATGGGTGATCTGTGGTGGGTGATCGGGAGGGCAGGGGGATTTCGAATTCGACGATGGTGCCACGGCCGGGGGATGAGGAGATCGAAAGCTTGCCTCCCACCAGGGAGACCCACTCCCGCATCCCCGAGAGGCCGAGGCCCTCGTGTACCCTCCGCCGATCGAACCCCACCCCGTCGTCCACGATCCTCCCCCGCAGCCTATTCGAGAGGGACTCGAACTCCACCACTACTCTCCCCGCGCGGGCGTGGCGACGCACGTTCTCCAGCGCCTCCTGCACCACCCGGAAGATGGCGATCTCCACCTCCGGCGGGAACCTGCCTTCGGGTAGCTTCCTCTCCACCTCGATCCCCGTGGAACCGGCGAAATCGTCGAGGAGCTGGGAGAGGGCCGCCCGGAGCCCGAGCTCGTCCAGGAGCGGAGGCCGGAGCTCCCGGGCGAGCTTCCTCAACCCCTCGGCGAGCTCCGCGAGGAGACCGTCGGCTTCCGTCGCCTTCCCCGCCGCCAGGGCCCAACGGGCCGCGGCCAGGGTCTGTCCCATCTCGTCGTGGATCCGCCGCGCGATGCGTCGCCTCTCCTCCTCCCGGGCGGAGAGGAGCTCCAGGGAGAGCCGCTCCAGCGCGTCCCTGCGGCGCTCGAGCTCCCGGTTCTTCCGCTCGAACAGGTCGGCGAACGCCCGCACGGTGAATGCCAGGATCCCGTATACCCCCACCCCGCCCACGAGCACGGTGGCGAGGACATAGGGGAGGTCCCGGTACGTGGGCCCTCGGTGGGCGAACACGCGGAAGTGGGGGATGAGCCCCGCGTACTCCAGGAAGGCCACCAGGGCGAAGCTCCCCGCGGCGAGGCCCGTGACCAGGTACCCTGCGGCCCGGGGGAGGAAGAAGTTCGCGTACATCACCGTGAAGAGGTAGAACATCACCCCGATCCACTCCACACCCCCCAGCCGATGCACCAGATACCCCACGAACAGGACCTCGATGACGAAGAACGCCGCGTGCACGTTCTGGACCGCCCGCAGGGTCCGTTGGCGGTGGACCAGGTGTTCGAAGGGCACGGTGAGGAGGAGCCACAGGAACGGGACCGAGAAGAGGGGGTTCAGGGGGGATATCCCCGACGAGAGGAGGACCGCGATGGCGAGGATGCAGAAGGAGCCCAGGGTGATGCGCCGCACCAGGACCGTGCGGTCAATGATTGCGAGGATTTCCCGCAGCCTCTCCGTCTCCATCCCACGATTTTTTACCTCCAACGCCCGAGAAAGACACCTGTGATCCCACGAGCAGGCCCAAGGCCCGGGGTTTCCGTATGCTATCGGTCCTATCGCCCCGACATGCTATTACTTCAAAGTCATGAAAAGCGGGTCAGGTTTTTAACTTTGATTCTATCACGAAATTATATCAGCTCATGGTGAAGCAACGCGGCTCGGGGTACTCTCGGGCCGACGCAGGGATATTCAGGAAGATACAACCAAAGATAACGCAAAGGGATTTCATGGCTCAAAATTCGAGGATGTAACCCGGCACCACATTGTAAAGGGCCTCGTGCGGCGGGTTTTTCACTTGCTGTAGGAGATCGTAATAGACGATCCTCTCTTTTCCCTCATACGGTTTCAGCCGCCAAAACCTCTTTTCCCCATCCTCCCTTACTAATTCCAGCCTCTTTTGGAGTTCGCCGCTTTTGCCGAGCTCAACAAGCTTGGGGTACCAGTCGATGATGGAGTAGTCACAGACCCTGAGGTGCAACTTCCGCGTGCGCCCGTCCTCTCGGGTTTTGGTTCTTATGGCGAAGACCTTAAATGGCTCAAGATCCTCGGCGGAATCGGCGCCGAGTATTATCAGCGGCGACACATAGAATAACGCTATCATCAGCGACTCAAATGCTGTTTTATCCACCCCTTTGGGTTTCCTTATGCGGAAAGGACATTCAAGCGAAATGAAGGGTTTACCGAGATCCTTTGCCAGCGTTTTGTGGATTCCAAGTGCCCTGTATCTGAAAGCCTTTTTAAGGTACTTCACGTGTTTCGATACATCCATCCCTTTCTTGTAATAAACCACGCCCCTCAAATTTTTCACAACCGCAGGCGATATGTCGATCATATCCTCTAAATTTTAACGATTCATCTATGGAAGCGCGCACCCGGTCTGTAGTGGACCCCAAAAGTTGGACAGATTTTGGGCTATCCTTAGAGAGTAATCCAACGTTTGCCCGTTCCCTATGCCATCTTTCCTCGAACTCCTCGGGCGTGAGGTAACCAAGCGCCGAATGGATCCGCTTTTTCTGGTACACCTCGTCGATGAACTCCCCGATCCTTTCCCTGGCGTCCCAGAAGCCTTTGTACTCGCTCAGCTCCACCTCCTCTTCCACGATCGTCCGGATCAATCGCTCTGCGTACCCGTTCTGATCCGGCCTCCCCGCGCTCGCCATGCTGATCTTCACCCCGTGCTCAAGGAGCACTTTCACATACTCCCCGGCCGCGTACTGCACCCCCTGGTCCGAGTGGTGGATCTCCGGAATATCCTTCTCAAGCGCCATCTCCAGCACCTTCAGGGTGAGCCTAGGATCCAGGAACCGCGACAGCGCCCAGCCCCGGATCCCCCGGGTGTACACGTCCATCACCACCGCCAAATACACGAACCCCTCCTTCAGCCGGATGTAGGTTATGTCCGCTGCCCAAACCTGATCCGGCCACACAACCTCAAGCCCCGCCACCAAGTTGGGAAACCGCCGGTGATAGTGGCGGGAATCTGTAGTTACCACACCCTTCCTCTTGGGTTCCCGCAGAAGCCCCATCTCCCGCATCAGCCGGCGAACCCTCTTCCGGTTCACACAAAAGGAGCAGGGAAGCCGGCGGAGCATGGCGGTGATCCTCCGGCTCCCGCAGGTGGGGTACACGGCAACCAGCTCCTCGATCGTCCCTTTGAGCCTTTGTTCACCCTTGGGTTTCGAGCGGTAGTAGAAATTGCTTCTAGAAAGCCCCACCGCCCGGCAGGCCACACCCACAGGGCACCCTTCCTCCGTCAGCATGTGGGCGATCTCCCGTTTCCTTCCCGGGGTGAGATCACAAGCCGCCAGGCTTTTTTGTGGCTTCAAGCTCCATAGTGAGTCGCCCCACCATCCGCTCGAGCTCCGCGATCCTGGCCTCGTACTCGGCCAGGTGGTCCCTTTTTTCTCGAACACCATGGGCGCTTTCTCCAGGAACTCCCTGCGCCATTTGTAGAGAAGGGAATCCTTGATCCCGTAGTGGCGGCAGGCCTGGGCGGGAGCCTTGGCGCCGGAAAGTACCTCCAGGACCACCTTGGCCTTGAACTGCGCCGTGAACTTCCGCCGAGCGCACCTCCCTTTCCAAAGCCTACAGGTGTCCACTTAACCGGGGCAACTCCACACCCGTCCTACCCCCGTTCCCACAGCTCCTTCAGGATCGTTTCCCGGTTGTGGCTGGATTCCCCCTCCGCCCCGAACACCCAGAACCCCAGGACCTCACGGCTCCCGCCGGGCTTCATCCCCAACGCCACATACACCGGCTCCACGGCGGCTTTGCCCCGCCGCACCGAGAGGAAGGTACAGTCGAGGTAAACGGCGTAATACTCGGTACATAGCGGCCGGCTCCTCCATTTCTCCACCTCCTCTGTGGCCACCTCCGCCAGGCGGGAGATGCTCTGGGGTGAATGGAACGCCCCGTATACCGCTTCCAGGAACCGGGAGCTCCCCCGGGTGCTCACCCCCGGGGCATAAAGCGGGAGGATCGCTTCGGAAAGCTCGATGGAGGTGCGTTTGCGGTAGGGGATGAGTTGGGATGGAAATCCCCTTCCCGCACCCGGGGCACCCGTAGGTCCTCGATGGGGCCGAAGGGGGTGAGGAGGTCGCGGGTGTAGTAGCCGTTGGCCACGGTGGGGTGTTCCTCCGGGTAGATGGCGCGTCCCTCCAACATGAGCCGCTCCAGGAGGG
>JAJRVI010000146.1 GCA_024277405.1 Fidelibacterota bacterium | reverse complement strand
TGGTGGCCAACGCCGCCCTCTTCCGGGTGCGGGCCCTGGGCCTCCCCGCGGCGTACCGGGAGTTCATCCTGAAGCACCTCCGCCCCGGGGGAACGATCGTGATCGCCGAGGACACCTACACCTGGCCCCAGGCGGGGCTATCCCCGGGGATATGGCTCCAGATCGGGGGCCTGGGAGATGTGGGCCCGGAGGAGTACCTGCGCCGCTTCCCCCCGCCGCGGGAGCCCGTGTGGCGGCGGGAGTCGGAGTGGGGGACGCCGGAAGGGTTCGTCCTCGCGGCGGAGGGGTTCGCGCGGGCACACGGCTTCCGGGTCCTGCGCCTCGCCTTCTCGCACCCAGAGTGTTACTCGGCCCTGGCGTACCGGGCGTATCGCGCCGCCGGGGCGCGGGAGGACCTCGCCGTCCTCGACTGCTTCACCACTATGGACGCGCGGTTCTGCGTGGAAACAGGGATCGCACCCCTGCATCTTGTGTTCAACACCCGGGATTCCTTCGCGTTCGCCGTCCGGTACCTGGGAGAGGACCCGGTACGGGCGGTATTCCTGCTCCTCCACCCGAGCTACGCGGCCCCCGAGGACCTGGTTTACCCGGCGGAGTGGGAAAGGGCCCTGGGGCGTTTGGGGATCGAGGCGAGATGGATCATCGACCCCCGGTATTTCCCCGACGACCCCTACCTCCCCTTCCTCGCCGCGAGGAGGCTGTCCGCCCTCTCCCGGAGGTACCGGCTGTCCGCGCCGCTCTCGCTGCCCGTGGGGGCGCTGGAGGAGCTCCTCCCCTGAGCCGGTACCAGGGCCCGGTGGCCGTTCCCACCCACGAGGAGCACGAACTCCATCCCGTACGTCTCCCGGAGCCGGGGCGGCGTCAGGACCTCCTCCGGGGCCCCCTGGGCGCACACTCTCCCCGCGGAGAGGAGGACCACGCGGTCCGGGTAGTGGAGGGCGTTGTTGGGGGAGTGGGAGGTGACCAGCGCCCCGAGGCCCCGGGCCGTGAGGTCCCGCACGAGGGTGAGAACTCGGTGCTGGTGCCTCGGGTCCAGGTGGGTATCCGGCTCGTCCAAAAGCAGGAAGGTCGCCCCCTGGGCGAGCCCCCGGGCGATGAGCACGAGGCGCATCTCGCCCCCGGAAAGCTCGGTGTAGCGGCGATGCGCGTGGCCCAGTAGCCCCACCGCCTCCAGGGCCTCCCGGGCGACCTCTCGGTCCTCCCTTCCCGGGGCGGCGAAGGTCCCGAGGTGCGGGGCCCGGCCCATGAGGACCACCTCCAGCACGGAATAGCCGAACACCGGACGGTGCACCTGGGGTACGTAGGCGATCCGGCGCGCCCGATCCCGGGGGGATAGCCGGTGCAGGTCGGCGTCCCCGAGGAGCACTCTTCCCGCCCCGGGCCGCCGCAACCCTGCCAAGCACTCGAGCAACGTGGTCTTCCCCGACCCGTTGGGCCCCAGGAGGAAGAGGACCTCCCCCGCCGCGAGCTCCACGGACACCCCCCGGAGCACGGGCCTCCCCGGGACGTAGGAGTAGGAGATGCCGTGGGCGGCGAGCCTCATCTCCACCCCCCTCCCCGGGCGAGGTGCCGCATGAAGAGGAAGAGGAACGCGGGCACCCCCACAATCCCCGTGAGGACCCCCAGGGGGACCTCGCTCGCCAGCAGCGACCGGGAGAGGAGGTCGAGCACCACCAGGAATCCGGCTCCGAGGGCCATGGAGGCGGGGAGCACCCGCATGTGGTCCGGCCCCACCAGGGCCCGGGCGGCGTGGGGGGTGATGAGGCCGATCCACCCGATCATCCCCGCCTGGGACACAGCCGCGGCCACCAATAGCGTCCCCGCGAGGACGACCCCCGTGCGCAGCCGCGCCACGTCCACCCCCAGGGCCGTCGCCTCGCGCTCATCCAGGGAAAGGACGTTCAGGCGCCACCGCAAAAGGAGGAGCGCCCCCGCCCCGATGAGGCAGGCGGGGATCAGTTTCCCCACCGCGTCCCACCGCATCCCCGCGAGGCTCCCGAGCAACCAGTAGGTGATGGCGGGGAGGACGTCCAGGGGATCGGCGATGTACTTGATCACGCCCAGGAAGGCGCTGAACAGGGATCCCACCAGGATCCCAGAGATGACGAGAACCAGGACCGAGCCCCCGAAGCGCCGCGCGATCAGGACCACGAGGAACACCGCCAGGAGGCCGAAGGCGAAGGCGAACCCGTCCACCAGGTACCACGGCACCCCGAGGAGCAGGGCGAACGCGGCCCCGAACGCGGCTCCCGCGCTCACCCCGAGGATGCGCGAGTCCACCAATGGGTTGCGGAAGAGGCCCTGGAAGGCCGCCCCGGCGAGGGCCAGGGAGGCCCCCACTACCCCTGCTCCCAGCGTCCGGGGGAGGCGCACGTCGAGGATCAGGACCCGCGCGGTGGGGGACACATCGGCACCGAGGAAGGCCCCGGCCACCTCCCGGAAGCCCACGGGGTAGCGGCCGATGAACAGGGAAATGAGGACCGCGGCGGCCGGGAACAGGACGAGCGCCGCCCGGAGCCCCCGCCTCCTCACCCCCCGATCACCGCGACGAGATCCTCGGGGAGCTCATAGCCGTAGAACTCCCGGTAGAACGCCTCGGCCTCGGGGACGACCTCGATCCCGAGCTCGGGGTGCACCTTCGCCGCCATCCACAGGAGCCCGAGGAAGGACTCCGGGGTGGGGATGTCCCACGGGGAAAAGACCCGGGGCATCTTGTGTACCCGGCCCGTCCGCACCGCCGTCACCCCGCGCCAGGCAGGGTCGCCCACGAGATCCGCCGGGGTAACCTTCCCGTACGGGGCGATGAAGATCACCTCCGGGTCCCACAGGAGGACCTGCTCGATGTCCACGTCCTGCCAGTAGCCCCGCAGTCCCTTCGTCACCGGGATCCCGCCGGCGAGCTCGATGAGCTGGGTCTGATACATCCCCCCGCTCGCCACCCGAAGCGGCCGCGTCCCCACGAACAGGACCCGGGGGGCCTCGAGCCCCACCTCGGCGATGAGCCCGGAGATCCGCTCCACGTTGGCCCGGAAATACCCCAGGAGCCGGTCCGCCCGCGCCTCGACCCCGAAGATCCGCCCGAGGAGGCCGGTGGCCCCCTCGATCCCCGCCACGTCCTCGGCGTGGAGGACGACCGCCGGGATCCCGAAGGCGGCGAGCCCCTGGACCATCTCCAGATCGCGGGAACTCGCGAGGACGAGGTCGGGTTCCCGGGCGAGGACCTCCTCCAGTGAGGCCTTCGTGTGGGTGTATTTGCCCTTCAAATCCGGATCCACCGTGGCGAGGGCCTCCCACGAGGGGGTCCCGGGCCTCAGGCCCACGTAGGTCCCGAGGACGAGCTTGTCGTGGACTCCCAGGGCATAGAGGTACATGGTGGCGACCCCGTAGAGGCTCACCACGCGCTCCACGGGGAGGGTAACCGTGACCTCCCTCCCCGCCTGATCGACCACGGCGACCGTATCCCCGAGACCGAGGATGGACGGGATGAGCAACGCCGCGATACAGAGGAACATGGGAGTCCTCACCGCACCACCTCCGCTGAGAATCGCTCCGCCAGCCTCCGCAACCACGCGAGGGCCGCGTCCACCTGGCCCAGGCGGAATCCACGCACGCACTCAGCGATGGGCGAGTCGGCGGGGAGCTCCTCGCGCCGCAGCCTGTCCCTGAGGGCCTCCAAGGCCTCGATCTCCGCGGCGATCAACCCGGGGATCTCGGCGGGCGCGAGCTCGAGAAGGAAGTGGACCTTCGCCAGGAACTCGACCCGCAGATCGCGGAGCGCGGGCACGGGGCTCCGCAGCCATTCCCACAGCCGCTCCTCCCCGGCCTGGGTGAGGCGGTAGACCCGTCGGGCGCGTCCGCCGGTGCTCTGGGGCTCCCCGCGGATCAGGCCCGCGTTCTCCAGCCGGGACAAGGCGAGGTAGAGGCGGCTGGTGGCGATACGCCAGATAGGGCGGAGCGAACGCTCGATCTCCTTCTTGAGCTCGTAGCCGTGCCGCGGCCCCCGGGCCAGCAGCCCCAGGACCGCGAATTCCACGGGGAAAGGTGCTTCGGCCATCGGTCCCCGAAGGATATTCCAAGTTGGAAGTTCTGGCAACGTGCCCCCCGTCGGGATAAGCTGGAGGCTCAAGATCTTGAAGGGAGGGGAACTTGGATAGGTGGGCTGATCTGCACCTGCATACCAAATGGTCCGACGGGACGGCCGGGCTCGCCGAGACCGTCCGCCGCGCCAAAGCCCTGGGGTTCTCCTGCATCGCCATCACCGACCACGACACCATCTCCCCCGAGCTCACCGCTCCCCGCGTCGACGTGGAGGGGGTCGAGGTGATCTGCGGGGTGGAGATAAAGGCCGAGGTCGGGGGAAGACGCGCGGAGATCTTGGGCTACTTCGTGGAGCCGCGCCACCCCGCGCTGCGGGAGCTGTTCGCGTGGATGCGGGAGGCCCGGGTCCTGAGGATGAGGGAGATGATCTCCCGCTGCAACGAGCTCCTCGGCACCGATATCACCTATGAGGAGGTGGCGGCCCGGGCCACCGAGTCGGTGGGGCGGCCGCACCTCGCCGCGGCCCTGGTGGAGCGGGGCGTGGTGGCCACCGTGCGGGAGGCGTTCGAGAGATACATCGGGAACGATATGCCCTGCTACGTCCCCCTTCCCCGGGCCAAAAGCCACGAGGTGATCGGGGCGATCCGCGCCGCCGGGGGCGTGGCCGCCCTGGCGCACCCGGGGTTCCTGGACATAGATGACTGGGACGGCGTGCTCTCCGAGCTCAAGCGCCAGGGGATGGAGGCCCTCGAGGTCCATTACCCTTACGATCTCGCTGGCGCCCCGGTCCACACCGGGGTGGAGGAGCTCGAGCGCCTCGCCCGACGGCTGGGGCTCATCGCCACCGGGGGCTCCGATGACCACGGCCCGGGCTCGGACAAGGAATACCTGGGGAGGATCAGGATCCCCTATTCGGTGGTGGAGGAACTGGCGGCGCTCGCCCCCTCCACCGCGTGACGCAGGGCGGCCAGGGCCACCTCCAGCTGCCCCTCGTCCGGCTCCCGCGTGGTCAGGCGTTGCAGGAGGAGGCCCGGGAGGACCAGGGGCTTGAGCAACGGGGAGTATGGGTACCTCCCCCCGAGCCGCAGGATCTCGTAGCTCACCGAGACCACCACCGGGAGGAGCAGGAGCCGCCCCACGACCCGGACCCAGAAGACGCGGCTGGGGATCAGGGAGAAGATGAGGATGGCGAGCACCGCGGTGAAGAGGACGAAGGTGGTCCCGCACCGGGGGTGGAGCGGCGAGGCGCGCTTGGCGGCCTCGAGGGAGAACCCGGCCCCGGCCTCGAAGGCGTGCACCGATTTGTGCTCCGCCCCGTGGTACTGGAAGATGCGGCGCACATCCTTCAGGAAGGAGATGCCCCAGATATACAGGAGGAAGAGGGCGATCCTGATCCCTCCCTCGAGGAGGTTGAAGGCGAGGCTATTACCGGAGGGGAGGAACCCCGCCAGGAAGACCGGGAGCACCACGAACCCCCCGACCACGACCGCGAGGGCAAGCACAAGGGTGAACACGAACTCCGCCCGGCTCTGGGTCTCCCCGTAGGCGATCTCCGCCGAGCGGGAGAGGGCGCGCATCCCCAGGGAGAGCATCTCGTAAAGCCGTACGGGGCCGCGGATGAACGGAACATCCCGCCACCTCCCGAGCCGGGGGGGCGGCGGGATTTCCTCCACCACGATCTCGCCCCCGGGGTTCCGCACGGCGATCACCGCGCGGTCCCCGTTCTGCATCAACACGCCTTCGACGATGGCCTGTCCACCTATGGGCATCCTATCACCGAGCCTCCATCCTAGCGTGCGCCGCTACGGAACACAACACCGGGGCACGGGTGGGACGTCGGGGAACACGGTGAAGCCACTGATCGCGTTGATCGCCCACTTGATGAGCCCCCATGCCCCCGCATTCCCCACCTCCCCCGGGGTCACCTGGGGGAGGACGATGCAGGACGCGAGCATCTCGCGCTCGATGATCTCCGGGGCCACGGCGCGGATCTGGAACGCACCGTATTCCTCGGGGGAGATGGGACGGAGAACCACCGCGGATCCATCCGGGAGGACAAGCACGTGGAGCACCGCCGGCCCCGCCCCCCGCCCGAGGAGGGATTCCGCCGAGGCGATCGGGAAGAGCCGTGGCTCCCCGGGCCCCTCCGCGCCACGGACGGGGGCCATCCACATCAGGCACGCCGCCGTCAGAACACAACCGATCCTCAGCACACTCACCTCCTTGTCGCTTCGGTAGGCCATTGTAGCGTGGAACTGTCTGGCGCGGGCCGTCCGCACCCGCTATCCTCGGTGCCATGGAGATACCGATCCTCCTCGCGAGCGGAGTCGCCATCGGGATCGTGTCGTCCATGATCGGCATCGGCGGGGGGTCATTCATGGTGCCGCTCCTCGTCCTCGCCGGGTTCGTGAGCCGGGCCCAGGAGGCGGTGGGGACGAGCATCGCGGGGGTACTCTTCATGGGGCTTTCGGCCTCGCTCGCCTATGGGAAGGCCCGGATGAGCGACCCGAAGCTCGCCCTGTGGGCCGCCCCGGCGGCGATCCTCACCTCGTGGGGAAGCGCGGCGCTGAGCGAACACGTGGCCACCGGGGGGTTGCTCGTCGCCTTCGGGGCTTTCCTCGCCCTCATGGGGCTGGTGATGGCCCTGGGGAAGACCCCCAAGGACCTCGGGGGCCGGCCCCGGGAGCTCCTCCCCTACCCCTACGGAGGGCTAGCGGTGGGGGCGCTGGCGGGGGTTACGGCCGGCCTCTTCGGGCTCGGAGGGGGAACGATCATGGTGCCGGGGTTCGCGCTGCTCCTCGGGAGGGAGATCCACACCGCGGTGGCCACGAGCCTCCTCGTCATGATCCCCTCCGCGGCGATCGCCACCGTGGAACACGCCCTCCAAGGGAACACCCACTGGGACCTCGTCTTCCCCCTCTCGGTGGGCATCGTCATCGGTGCCCAGATCGGGCCCCGGATCAGCAGAGCCCTCCCCCAGGCGGTCCTGCGGCGGCTCTTCAGCCTCGTCCTCTTCTACGCCGCCTTCCGGATGGTCTCGAAGGGCCTTTAGCGCCGGAAGGCCTCGATCAGGATCCGGGCCACCATCAGCACCCATCCCACGATGACCACGAGCCAGATCAGTTTGCGCGCGGCCTCGAGGAGGCTGAAGAGGAGGAGCAAGAGCGTCAGGAGCCCAAGATATCCCAGGGGCTTGACCAGGGAAGGGTCCACGGATCCGGGGAGGACGAGCCCGATCAGCCACGCGAGGGCGCTCCCGATCAGGTAGGCCGCGGAGTCGATGAAGGCGAGGAGCTGTGTGCCGAGGCTATCCTGTGTTCTCTCCGCCGCCAGCGCCACCGCTGGCCACGTCGCCATAAACGCAGCTAACAGGAACCCGACCATCGCCCCACAGCGTAACCCCAGATCGCGGTGAACTCACTCCACCGTGACCGTCTTCGCCAGGTTGCGGGGTTGGTCCACATCGGTCCCCCGCAGGCGCGCGATGTGGTAGGCTAGGAGCTGGAGGGGCGGGGCGAACACCAGGGGGACGAGCTCCCGGGGGGCCTGGGGGAGGAGGAAGAGGTGGTCCGCCAGGGCCTCGAGCTCGGGGGTCCTCCGGTCGGAGAAGACGATGAGGATCCCCCGCCTGGCCTTCACCTCCTCCATGTTGGAGAGGGCCTTCTCCCAGAGTTCCGCCCCCGAGATGAGGAACACCACCGGCATCGTCTCGTCGATCAGGGCGATGGGCCCGTGCTTCATCTCCCCGGCGGGATACCCCTCGGCGTGGATGTAGGAGATCTCCTTTAACTTGAGGGCGCCCTCGAGGGCGAGCGGGTAGAGCAGGCCGCGGGCGAGGTACAGGGCGTTGGTCACCTTGTAGTAACGCTCGGCGAGGGCCTCTATATCCCCCTCGAGGGAGATAGCCTCCGCCACCAGCTCCGGCGCCCGCCGCAGCGCGTCCAGGCGCTCGGCGAACGCCCCCTCGGGGAGCGTTCGCCGCAGGCGCGCGAGGTGCAGCCCCAGGAGGGCCAGGGCGACGAGCTGCGCGGTGAAGGTCTTGGTGGCGGCGACCCCGATCTCCAGGCCCGCCCGGGTGTAGAAGGCGGCGTGGGCCTCCCGGGGGATGGCGGAGCCCATGATGTTCGAGAGGGCGAGGACCCGGGCCCCCAAGGCCTTCGCCTGCCGGACCGCCACCAGGGTGTCGATCGTCTCGCCGGACTGTGACACCCCTACCACCAACGTCCCCGGGCCCACCGCGGGGGACTTGTAGCGGAACTCGGAAGCGATGGCCGCCCGCACCGGGACCCCCAACAGCGGCTCCCACAGGTACTCGGCCACCAGCGCCGCGTGGTAAGAGGTGCCGCAGGCGATCAGGATCACCTCCCGCAGGTCCCGCAGGAACCCCACGGGGAGCTCCCCCTCCCAGGGGACGTCCTCGCCGACGAGGAGGGTGTCCCCCACGGCGCGGGGCTGCTCGTGGATCTCCTTCTCCATGAAGTGGCGGTATCCCCCCTTCTCCGCGGTGAGGGGATCCCACGGGACCTCCCGGAACGGGACATCCCGGGGACGACCCTCCCGGTCGAAGAGCTCCACCGAATCGGGCCGCAGGCGCACCACCTCCCCGTCCTCCATGAAGTACATGGTGCGCGTGTAGGGGAGGAGGGCCGGGGCGTCGGAGGCGAGGAAGTTCTCGCCCTCCCCCTTCCCCACCACCAACGGGCTCCCCAGGCGGGCGGCGACGAGCTCCCGGGGATGATCTACGTGGAGGACGGCGATGGCGAACGCGCCCCGTACCTCCGCGAGGGCAAGCTTCACCGCCTCCAGGAGATCGCCGCGGTAATGCTCCTCGATGAGGTGCACCAACACCTCGGTATCCGTCTGGGAACGGAAGGTATGCCCCGCCTCGAGGAGCCGGCGCTTGAGCTCGCGGTAGTTCTCGATGATCCCGTTGTGGACTAAGCCGATCTTCCCCGCACAGTCCGTGTGGGGATGGGCGTTCTCCTCGGTGGGGAGCCCGTGGGTGGCCCAGCGAGTGTGGCCGATCCCGGTGTTGCCGGGGAGATTGGCCCCCGCCGCGGCCCCGACGAGCTCGGAGAGCTTCCCCACCCGCCGGAGGAGGTGGATCTTCCCGTCCCGAACGGTGGCCAGGCCGGCGGAGTCGTAGCCCCGGTACTCCAGGCGCCGCAGGCCCTCCAACAACACCTCCCGCGCCTCACGGTGACCCACGTAACCCACAATTCCACACATCTCAGTCCCATTATAGACGATTGTTGGCCGATCACCCCGGCTGTATAATCCTCCGGCAGGAGGCGCGATGAGAGAAGCTGAGGTCAAGGCCGTCCTCATCGATCCCCAAAATGGAGCACCGGTGATCATTCTGCGGGATCGGCATTCCTCCAAGGTCCTTCCCATCTGGATCGGGCAGGCGGAGGCGATCTCCATTGCCACCGTGCTCCAGAAGCAGCCCTTCCCGCGCCCCCTGAGCCACGACCTCATGAAATCCCTGTTGGACGCTGCCGGGGCCAAGCTGGAGAAGGTGGTGATCAGCGATCTCAAGGAGAACACCTTCTACGCCACCATCTACCTCCGCACCGCCGATGGCCAGGTCAAGGAGATAGACGCCCGCCCGTCGGACTCGGTGGCCCTCGCCCTGCGCACCTCCTCCCCCATTTACATTTCCGAGGAGGTCTTCGCCCAGTCCGCCATCGAGCTGCCCGTGGAAGAGCTCGAGCAGTCCCCGACGGACGAGAAGCAAAAATTCGAGGAGTTCGTGGATAAAGAGCTCAACCTATCGGAGTTCAAGCGCTACATCGACTGAGCTTCCCTGTACCAGATCGTCTCCCTCACCGACGGGATTTCCAGGATATCGTGGAGGGAGATCCCGGTATCGAAGCGAAGCCCTTCGATCCGCACGTTCACCCGGCCCGTCCGCAGCGCCACGGTGATACGCTTCACCGCGTGGGTCCCCCGGTCCAACCAGACGATCACCTCCCGCACCGGCTCCGGCAGGCCCGAGATGGTGAGCCGGAGCGGCCCGGGAAGGGGCGGGGGCGGGGCGAGGGAGCGGGCGAGGCCCTCCGGGGGCGGGGACGAGCCCGCAAAGCCCACCAGGGCCAGGGGAGGCCGGGGGAAGCGGTCCCAGCCGGCGCCCAGGAACTCCTCCTCCAGGGACAGGTCCATCGCCCCCAGGTCCAGCTCGAGCCGCGGGAGCCTTTCCTCCCCGGGAAAAACCCGTACGAAGCGCACCCCCCCGTCGAACGGGCGGTAGTGAACGAGGATCCCCTGGCGGTAGGTGAAGATGTGATCGGCGAGCTCCTGCGGCGCGAGGAGCTCCACGCGTACCACCCCCTCCTGCAGGAGGGCCTGGAGCTGGAGCGTCACCGGCACCGATCCCAGGCCCACCACCTCCACCACCGCTTCCAGGTCCCGCCTTCCCCGGAGCTCGTCCACCAGCTCGCGGAACACTTCCCGGGCCGGATCGGCGAAGAACCGGGCCCAATCCAGCTCCAGGAGTCCCACGAACGCGGCGATCAGGGCGACGAGGGCCAACGGCAGGATATTCATCCCGACCGCATTTTAACCCGGCAAGCCCTTTACGTTCCCAACCCCCCTGGCTAGAATCCCCCTCGGTGATCCGCATGATCAGACTCCACGACGTGAAGGAAGCGGACGTAAAGGGCAAGAGGGTCCTCCTGCGCGCGGACTTCAACGTGCCCCTGCGAGACGGCGAGGTGGCGGAGGATTTCCGCATCCGCAAGACCCTCCCCACCATCAACTGGCTCCGGGAACAGGGGGCCAGGATAGCGATCGTTTCCCACCTCGGACGGCCCAAGGGAAAGGCCGTCCCGGAGCTTTCGCTCCGCCCCGTGGCCGGACGCCTGGGCGAGCTCCTGGGCCAGCGTGTCCCGCTGGTTCCCGATTGTATCGGCGACGCGGTGGCGGAGGCCGTGGAGGGGATGCAGCCGGGCGACGTGATCCTCCTCGAGAACGTCAGGTTTCACCTCGAGGAGGAAAAGAACGACGAGGCATTCGCCAGGGCCCTGGCCGAGCCCTTCGACCTCTACGTGAACGACGCCTTCGCCGTTTGCCACCGGGCCCACGCCTCCACCGTGGGGGTGACGAGGTTCCTGCGCCCCTACGCGGGGTTCCTCTTGCAGGAAGAGGTGAGGGTCCTCCTCAAGGTCCGCGACGATCCCGACCGTCCCTACTACCTCCTCATCGGGGGCAAGAAGGCCAAGGACAAGCTCGGGGTCCTCGAGGAGCTCCTCCCCAAGGTGGACGGTATCCTGATCGGGGGCGGAGCGGCCTTCACCTTCCTGAAGGCACAGGGCTACGAGATCGGTAGATCGGTCCTGGAGGAGGAACTCCTCCCCAAGGTGAGGGAGATCGCCGAACGGGCTTCCCAGGGCGACGTGTTCCTCCTTCTCCCCCGGGACGTGGTGGTAGCGCGGGAGCTCTCCGATTCCGCCGAGACCGCGGTGGTCCCCGTCGACAGGATACCCCCCGATGCGATGGGCCTGGACATCGGCCCGGAGACGGTGCGGGCCTTCGCCGAGAAGCTGCGGGAGGCGGCCACGGTGGTGTGGGCCGGGCCCATGGGGGCCTTCGAGTACAGACCGTTCTCCCGCGGCACCGAGGCCATCGCGAAGGCCCTGGCCGAGGCGCCGGGGTTCACCGTGGTCGGCGGCGGGGAGACGGGCGAGGCGGTGATCCAGCTCGGTCTGGAGGACAGGTTCGGCCACCTGTCCACCGGGGGCGGGGCGACCCTCGCCTTCCTCCAGGGGAAGCCCATGCCGGCCCTGGAACCCCTGATGGTCGGGGGCCTCTTTTAGGGGTATAATACGCACTTGGAAGCGGGCATAGCTCAGTTGGTAGAGCGTCGGCGTCCCAAGCCGAAGGTCGCGGGTTCGATTCCCGTTGCCCGCTCCAGCTCAAAGGAGCCCGGTTGAGGACCTCCATCGAGCTCACCCTGGATATCCTGGCCGAGTGTGCGCGTAGTTGCCACCGTTGTCCCCTGGGGAAAAACCGCACGAACCTCGTGTTCGGGGAGGGAAACCCCAACGCGGACCTCATGCTCATCGGGGAGGCCCCTGGAGAAACGGAGGATCAGACGGGGCGCCCGTTCGTGGGGAAGGCGGGGCAGCTCCTCACTCAGATCCTGGCCTCGGTAGGGATAGGACGGGAAGAGGTCTATATCACCAACGTGGTCAAATGCCGTCCCCCGGGGAACCGGGTCCCGACGCGGGCGGAGATGGAGGCCTGTTGGGATTGGCTCGCCGCCCAGATCGCCCTGGTGAACCCCCTCCTCATCGTCACCCTGGGCAACACCCCCACCCAGAAGCTCCTGGGAACCTCCCAGGGCATCACCCAGCTCCGGGGGCGTTTCCACGTCTGGAAGGGGGGGATCGAGGTATTCCCCATGTTCCATCCCAGCTTCCTATTGCGGAATCCGAGTAAGAAGAAGGGAAGTCCCAAGTACCTCACATGGCTGGATATAAAGGCGGTGAAGGAGAGGCTCTCGTACCTCCGCTCCCGGAACCGGGGGAGCTGACCCCGGAGGAGCAGGAGCGGATCTGCCGGGAGGCGCTCGCGCGGGCCGAGGAGCTCCGCCGGGCGAAGCGCTACCGGGAGGGGATCGAGCTCCTGGTGGAGGCCCTGAAATACGGGGTCGAGAAGCCGGCGATCTATTTCCGGTTGGGGAACATCTACTTCGACGCCGGCGACCTCTCCCGGGCCGAATACGCCTACAAGCGGGCCATCGAGGAGGATCCCCGCCATGCCCTCGCCCACCACAACCTCGGCGTCGTCTACCGCAAACAGGGGAAGATCGGGCTCTCGGTGAAGATGCTGAAGAAGGCCCGGAAATTGGAGCTCCTCCACCCCCGGAAGGCGGAGCTCTCACCCGAGGAAAAGAGGGCCCTCATCCGCATGGGCGCCTACACCGCCGCGGTCATCCTGGCCCTCACCGTGGGGCTCTTCGTCCTCCTCTATTTGATCTCCATCCTCCTGCGTTGAGGAGCCCGGTTTTTTGCCGGGCTCCCATGGGGAAAGGTATCCTTACGCGATGAGGATATGTCTATATCTGGAGGCAGCACATCTCCTCGCCCGCTCCGGGATCTACCGGGCCTACACCAACCACCTACGCGCCCTGGCGGGAACCGGGATCGAGGTCACCCCCCATCCCCGCGGAGATTACGATCTCCTGCACCTACACTGGTTCGGGCCGAAATCCCTCCGCTACATGCGGCGGGCCAAGCGGCGCGGGATCCCCGTGGTGATACACGCCCATTCCATCGGCCGCTACGATTTCGCCGGGGGGTTCACGGGCACTCGGCTCCTCGCCCCGCTCTACGAACGGATCCTGGACCGGATCTATGCCCGTGCGGATGCGATCTTCGCCCCCTCGGAGTTCGCGGCCGCGATGCTCGCGCGCCGGGGGCTGGGCCCGGTATACGTGGTGAGTAACGGGGCAGATCTCTCCCGTTTTCGTCCCGATGAGGAGCGCAGGAAACGGTGGCGGGAGATGCTGGGCCTCACGGGGTTCACCGTATACTCGGCCGGGAACGTCCTCCCCCGCAAGGGGGTCCTGGATTTCATCGCCGTGGCGGAGCGCCTTCCCGGGCTCCGGTTCATATGGTTCGGGCAGCGATGGGGCCCCTTGGCACTCTATCCCCGCATGGAGTGGCGGATCCGACGGGCTCCGGGTAACGTGCGCTTCGCGGGGTTCGTGGATGACCCCGCGGGGGCATACGATGCCTGCGATCTCTTCTTCTTCCCCACCCACGGCGAGAACCAACCCCTCGCGCTCCTGGAGGCGGCGGCCCTGGGCAAGCCCCTGGTGGTACGAGACGTCCCCGCCTTCTCCCACCTCGAACCCGGGGTCCACTGCCTCAAGGGGAACTCGGTGGAGGAATTCTGCCGCGCGATCCGGGCGGTGGCGGAGGATCCCGCCCTGCGCGGGAGGCTCTCCCGCAACGCCATGGCGTTCGCCGCCGAACACGATCTGCGCCGGGTGGGCGCGCGCCTCGCCGCGCTCTACCGCCGGGTGCTCGCGGGGAGGAGGGGCGGATGCCCCGGGTGACCGTCGTCATCCCCACCCTCAACGAGGAGGGGAACCTGAGGAGATGCCTGGGGGCGCTGGCGACCCAATCCTTCAAGGATTTCGAGGTGATCGTCGTCGACGGGGGCTCCTCCGATGGGACGGTGGACGTGGCCCGTTCCTTCGGGGCGCGCGTCATCGCGGTGCGGGAGAGGGGGATCGCCCGGGCACGCCAGGCGGGGTTCGAGGCGGCGTCCGGGGAGATCGTGGTCTCCACCGATGCCGACGTGGACCCGCCCCCG
>JAJRVI010000145.1 GCA_024277405.1 Fidelibacterota bacterium | reverse complement strand
GGGCGGAGGCGGTGGACTCCCCCCACAAGGTGGAGTGTTGTGGTGCCTATCAGACGGTGGCGAACCCCGGGCTCGCCCGGGAGCGGGTGGAGGAGATCGTGGGGGCCGCGGCGCGGCGCGGCGCGGACCTGATCGTGACCAGCTGTCCCCTCTGCACCTACAACCTGGAACACCACCAACTACCCGTGACGCGTGACGCCGGTCCCCATCACCCATCACCCATCACCCATCACCGAATTCCCATCCTCTACTTCACCCAACTTTTGGCGTTCGCGCTGGGGGTGCCGGAGGGAGAGCTAGGGTTCGCGGGCGCGGCCATCGACCCGCGGCCGATCCTCGCGCAGCGCGTGGGAGGTTGAGAGATGGGCCAGGGGATAATGGAGAGGATCCGCGACGCCAACGAGGCGGTGATCACCGGCATCGACGACGCCGACATCAAGCACTGGGTCACCATCTACATCATGGGCAAGGCCTACCGGGTCCCGGCGGACATCACCCTGATGCAGGCCATCGAGTACGCCGGGTACCGCTTCGTACGCGGGGCGGGGTGCCGGGCGGGGTTCTGCGGGGCGTGTGCCACGGTGTACCGGGTGGCCGGCGACTGGCGCCTCAAGGCCGCCTTGGCGTGCCAGACCCGGGTGGAGGACGGGATGTACCTCGTGCAGATCCCCTTCGTCCCCGCGGAGAAGCCGGCCTACGACCTGGCGAAGGAGCCTCCTGAAGGGAGCGTCCTCCTCAAGTACTTCCCCGAGGTGGCCCGGTGCGTGGCCTGCAACACCTGCACCAAGGCCTGTCCCCAGGAGCTCGAGGTGATGGATTACATCCAGGCGGTGCTCCGGGGGGATCTCCGGGCGGTGTCCGAGCTCTCCTTCGACTGCATCCAGTGCGGCCTCTGCGCCATCCGCTGCCCGGCGGAGATCGTCCACTACCACGTGGCCCAGCTCGCCCGCAGGCTCTACGGTAAGTCCCTCCCCGTGCCACGGCACGTGGAGGAGCGGGTGCGGGAGATCCGGGAGGGGGCCTTCGCCGAGGAGTTCGAGAGACTGATGTCCCTGAGCCGGGAGGAACTCGAGGCCCTTTACAGGAAGGAGCAGAGGGAGAAGGGGGGCCTGAAACGGTGATGAGTGATGCGTGATGGGAAAAGGAGACGGAGATGGCGGAGGAACTGAAGCTCGTACGCGGCTATCCGGAATACATGCTCGAGTCCATCGAGAGGGTCCACGCCACCCGTGCTAGGCGCATGGAGGAGGGCCCCCCACCGGCGATGAGCCTGGAGGAGCGGGAGGAGGTCCTGAAGTTCCACCCAGACTATGCGCCGGGGGGGAAGCGACCCCTGAAAGTGGGGCCGAACAAGGGGGACATCGCCCCCAACGAGGTGGCGGACCTCCTGGAGGCCTATCCCGTGGTGGCCCCCGGGGAGTTGGACCTCTCGGTGGACATCGACGTTGACATCCTCGTCCTGGGCGGGGGGCTCGCGGGGACCATGGCGGCCCTGTGGGCGAACGAGGAGGGGATCCCCCCGGACAGGATCCTCCTCGCCACCAAACTCCGGCACGGGGACTCCAACTCCATCATGGCCCAGGGCGGCACCCAGGCGGCGGACAAGCCCTACGACTCGCCGGTGATCCACTTCCTGGACGCCTACGGCGGGGGGCACTTCACCAACAAGCCCGATGTGTTGCGGGCCCTGGTGGAGGACGCCCCCTTCATCATGAAGTGGTTGACGGAGCTCGGGTGCCTATTCGACCGGGACGAGAACGGCGAGTTCGTGGAGGACTGGGGCGGGGGCACATCCCGGCCCCGGATGCACGCCGCTCGGGACTACACCGGCATGGAGGAGCTCCGGGTGATCCGGGACGAGTTCCGGAACCGGGGGTTCACGCTCCTCGAGTTCTACCCCGCGGTGGAGCTCCTCACCTCCCCGGAGGGGCGGGTGAACGGGGCGGTGCTGTGGAACATGGAGACGGGGGCGTACAAGGTGGTGCGGGCGAAGGCCGTGGTGCTCGCCACCGGGGGGTTCGGCCGGTTACACATCCGCGGCTTTCCCACCACCAACCACTACGGGGCCACCGCCGACGGACTGGTGTTGGCGTATCGGGCCGGGGCGGTGCTCCGGGACCTGGACACGGTGCAATACCACCCCACCGGAGCCGCCTATCCACAGCAGATCGTGGGACTGCTCATCACCGAGAAGGTCCGAGGGCTCGGGGCCCACGTGGTGAACCGGGAGGGGGAGTGCTTCGTGTACCCCCTGGAGCCCCGGGACGTGGAGGCGGCGGCCATCATCCGGGAGTGCTACGAGCGGGAGCTCGGGGTCACGACCCCCACGGGGATGCGGGGGGTGTGGCTTGATTCCCCCATGATCGAGGAGATCCACGGGGAGGGGACCATCGAGAAGAGGCTCCCCGCCATGTTCCGCATGTACAAGCGCTTCGGGATCGACATGCGCAAGGATCCCATCCTCGTCTTCCCCACCCTCCACTACCAGAACGGCGGGGTGGAGACCGACCCGTGGGGGCGGACGAACGTCCCGGGGCTGTTCGTGGCCGGCGAGGTCTCCGGTGGGGTCCACGGAAAGAACCGCCTCATGGGGAACTCCACCCTGGACTGCCTCGTATTCGGGCGACGGGCGGGGATCGCCGCCGCCGAGTACGTGCGGGAATGCCCCGAGCCGGGCGCGGCCACCCTGGGACACCTCGAGCGGTTCGTG
>JAJRVI010000144.1 GCA_024277405.1 Fidelibacterota bacterium | reverse complement strand
CCGACCCGCGTGAAGGCCCTGGTGGACGCCCTGCGGGAGGGGGCAGGGGATGCCAAGACTTAAGGCGCCGGAGGCCCTTCTTGAGCTGCGGGAACGCATCCGCACGGAGCCGGTGCCGCCGGTGACCATCGCCGTCTGCGGGGGCACGGGCTGTCGTGCCTTCGGGGCGGAGGAGGTCCTTTCGGCCCTGCGGGGTGAGGTGGAGAGAAGGGGACTGGCCGGGGAGTTCCGGGTGAAGATGACCGGGTGCCACGGGTTCTGTGAGCACGGGCCCATCGTGGTGGTGCGGCCCACGGGCCATTTCTATCCCGGCCTGCGCCCCGGGGACGTGCCCCGGCTGTTGGATTCCCTGCGACGGGATGAACCGGTAGAAGAGTTGTTGTACGTGGATCCCGTCTCTGGGCAGCGGATCGCCAAGGAGGATGAAGTCCCCTTCTACCGAAACCAGCACAGGGTCGTCCTCGCCGCCAACGGACACATCGACCCCACTTCCATCCACGATTACATCGGGATTGGGGGGTACTCCGCCCTGGTCAAAGCCCTCTCCATGACCCCGGAGGAGGTCATCGAGGAGGTGAAGCGGTCCGGGCTCCGGGGGCGGGGGGGCGCCGGTTTTCCCACGGGCCTCAAGTGGGAGTTCTGCCGCAGGGCGAAGGGTCCCAAGAAGTACGTCGTCTGCAACGCCGACGAGGGCGATCCCGGCGCCTACATGGACCGCAGCGTGCTCGAGGGCAACCCCCATTCCGTGATCGAGGGGATGCTGATCGGGGCCTACGCCGTGGGAGCGGACGAGGGCTACGTGTACGTCCGGGCCGAGTATCCCCTGGCGGTGAGACACCTGCGGATCGCCATCTCCCAGGCCGAGGAGCTCGGCCTCCTGGGGGAGGACATCCTGGGGACAGGGTTCGCGTTCCGCCTCCACGTGTTCGAGGGGGCCGGGGCATTCGTGTGCGGGGAGGAGACGGCGCTCATCGCCTCCATCGAGGGGAGGCGGGGTCAACCGCGGCCCCGGCCGCCCTACCCGGTGGAGGCCGGCCTGTTCGGGAGGCCCACGGTGATCAACAACGTGGAGACCTGGGCCAACATCCCCCACATCATCGGGAAGGGAGCTGAACGGTTCCGGTCCCTGGGGACCGAAACCTCGCCGGGCACGAAGATCTTCTCCCTTACGGGGCAGGTGAGGAATACGGGGCTGGTGGAGGTCCCCATGGGGACCACGCTCCGCGACCTGATCTTCGGGATCGGGGGAGGACCTCCCGAGGGGAAGGGGTTCAAGGCGGTCCAGATCGGGGGGCCATCGGGCGGGTGCCTGCCGGAGGAGCTTCTGGATCTCCCCATCGACTACGAGTCGCTCACCGAGGCGGGGGCGATGATGGGCTCCGGGGGTATGGTGGTGCTGGACGAGGGGACCTGTATGGTGGAGCTCGCCCGGTTCTTCCTCGAGTTCACCCAGGCCGAGTCCTGCGGCCAGTGCCCCCCCTGTCGCATCGGGACGAAGCGCATGCTGGAGATCCTCGGACGGATCACCCAAGGGCAAGGGCGCCCGGAGGACCTGGAGCTACTGGAGGAGCTCGCGTGGGGGGTGAAGGAGGCATCCCTGTGCGGCCTCGGCCGCACCGCCCCCAACCCCGTCCTCACCACCCTGCGCTATTTCCGCGCCGAGTACGAGGCCCACCTCTCCGGAAGGTGCCCGGCCGGGGTCTGCCGGGCCCTTATCGCTTACTCCATCGATCCCGAGGTCTGCGTGGGGTGTGGTCTGTGCGCCGAGGCCTGTCCCCGGGGGGCGATCGTGGGGGAAAAGGGGAAACCCCATCGGATCACGGTGGAGCTCTGCATCCGCTGTGGCGCCTGTGCTGAGGCCTGTCCGAAAGGAGCAATTACCAAGCGGTGACGGGTGGAGGGTATGGAGAAACTGGTGAGACTGCGGATAGATGAGCGGGAGGTGGAGGTACCGGAAGGGGCCACGATCCTCGCCGCCGCGGAGGCGGCCGGGATCGAGATCCCCCACCTCTGTCACCACCCCGAGCTCTCCCCCGCCGGGATCTGTCGGCTGTGTCTGGTGGAGGTCGAGGGCCGCCTCCTCACCGCCTGTTACCACCGCGTGGCGGAGGGGATGGAGGTCCGCACCGACACCGAACGCCTGAGGAAGCTGCGGCGCCTGAACCTTGAGCTCATCCTCTCCGATCACCCCCTCGATTGCCTCGTCTGCGAGCGGAACGGTTTCTGTGAGCTCCAGCGCTACGCGTACGAGTACGGGCTGGAGACGAACCGCTTCACCGGCCCCGACCACGAGCGGCGGCGCCTCCCGATCCGGGAGGACAACCCCTTCATCCGCTACGAGCCGGAGAAGTGCATCCTGTGCGGCCGGTGCGTGAGGGTCTGCGAGGAGGTCCAAAGCCGGGGCGTGTTGGACTTCGCATCCCGCGGATTCTCCACCCGGATATCCACCGGTCTGGACCGTCCCCTCACCGAGGTGAACTGCGAGCTCTGCGGCCAATGTGTCGCCGTCTGCCCCACCGGGGCCCTCACCGAGCGGGCCCGCAGGTTCCGGGGGAGGGAATGGGAGCTGCGCCGGGTGGATACGGTCTGCCCCTTCTGCGGCTGCGGCTGCCGGATCACCCTGCATCTCAAGGATGACCGGATCGTGAAGGTCTCCGGGGGGTATCGGGGCTTCCGGCTATGTGTGAAGGGCCGGTTCGGCTTCCCCTTCGTCCACCGGGAGGACCGCCTTAAGGTCCCCCTCATCCGCGAGTGGAATGGGTTCCGGGAGGCCCCCTGGGACGAGGCCCTGGCCCTCGTGGCACGGAGGCTCCTGGAGATCCGGGAGGAATACGGGCCCGACGCGATCGCGGGCCTCTCCTCGGCCAAGTGCACCAACGAGGAGAACTACCTGTTCCAGAAGCTCATGCGCGCCGCCATCGGCACCAACAACGTGGACCATTGCGCTCGCCTCTGCCATGCCCCCACCGTGGCCGGGTTGGTGCAGGCGTTCGGCTCCGGGGCGATGACCAACTCCATCGATGAGATCATCGATGCCGACTGCATCCTGGTGACGGGTTCCAACACCACCGAGGCCCACCCCGTCGTGGCCCAGGAGATCCTGCGGGCGGTGCGGCGGGGGGCGACCCTCATCGTCGTTGATCCCCGGAGGATCGAGCTCGCCGAGCACGCCCACTTCCACCTGCGCCAGCGCCCGGGGACCGACGTCGCCTGGATCAATGGCTTCTGCCATGTGATCCTGAAGGAAGGCCTCTGGGACGAGGATTTCGTCCGGGAGCGGTGTGAGAGCTTCGAGGAATTCGCCGCGGCCGTGGAGAAGTACACCCCCGAGTACGTAGAAAAGATCACCGGGATCCCCGCGGGGCTCCTGATGGAGGCGGCCCGGGCGTTCGGGAGGGCTGAGCGGGGAATGATCTTCTATTCCATGGGGCTCACCCAACACACCACCGGGACCGACAACGTCCTCGCCATCGCGAACCTCGCCATGCTCACGGGGAACGTGGGCAAAAGGAGCACGGGGGTCAATCCCCTGCGGGGTCAGAACAACGTCCAAGGGGCCTGTGACATGGCGGCCCTGCCCAACGTCCTCCCCGGCTACCAACGCCTCTCCGACCTCGGCGTCTGCAGGAAATTCGAGAGGGCCTGGGGCGTGGAAATTCCGGAAAAGCCCGGGCTCACCGTGGTGGAGATGTTCCAGGCCGCCCTGGAGGGGAGGGTCAAGGCCATGCTCATCATGGGGGAGAACCCCATGGTCTCCGACCCCGACATCTCCCACGTGGCCGAGGCCCTGGAGCGGCTGGAGTTCCTGGCAGTGATCGACATCTTCCCCAACGAGACCACAAAGTTCGCGGATGTGATTCTGCCTGCGGCGAGCTTCGCTGAGAAGGACGGCACCTTCACCAACACCGAGCGGCGAGTACAGCGGATAAGGAAGGCCCTGCCCCCGCCCGGGGTCGCCAGGCCCGATTGGGAGATCCTGTGCGAGCTCTCCACGCGGCTCGGATACCCCATGGGTTATTCCCATCCCGGGGAGATCATGGAGGAGATCGCCTCCCTGGTCCCCATCTACGGGGGGATTTCCTATGAGCGCCTGGAAGGGGAGGGGCTCCAGTGGCCCTGTCCCTCGGCCGATCATCCCGGGACCCCTTACCTGCACCGGGAACGGTTCGTGAGGGGCAAGGGGAGATTCCACGCGGTGGAGTTCCGGGAGCCGGCGGAGCTTCCCGACGCGGAATACCCCCTCACCCTCACCACGGGGCGGGTGCTCTACCACTTCCATTCCCGCACCATGACCGGGAGGGTGGAGGGGCTGCAGGAGCTCGTCCCCGAGGCGTATGTGGAGATCAATCCCGCCGACGCCGAGCGCCTCGGGATCCGGGACGGGGCCCGGGTGCGGGTGGTGTCGCGCCGGGGGGCCATCGAGGTCCGGGCGATGGTGACCGAGCGGGTCCCCGTGGGCACGGTGTTCGTCCCGTTCCACTTCGGGGAGGCCGCGGCCAACCTGCTGACGAACCCGGCACTGGACCCCCGCAGCAAGATCCCCGAGTTCAAGGTCTGCGCCGTTCGCATCGAGCCTGTTAGGGAATAGAGGGCTGTCCGGAGAGGGCCTGTATGTCCACGTTTGCGCCGCAGCGGGTGATGCTGCGGGACGGGAGCGAGGTCGTCCTCAGGTGCTTCCGCCCCGGGGCGGATATGGCCGCGTGGTGCGAGATGATCCGCGCCTGTAACCGCGAGACGTTGTGGAGGAGGTTCGAGCTCCGCTCCGCCGACGCCGTCCTCTCCCGGCCCGGGGATTTCTGCCGGTGCGAGCCCGGCAGCGACTTCATCCTCGTGGCCGAGCGGGGGGGAAAGATCCTCGGGGAGGCGCGATTGTGCCTCTTCCCGGACGGGGAGACGGCGGAGTTCTGCGTGTTGGTGGCGGATCCCTGGCAGGGCCTTGGGCTGGGGAGCCTGCTCACCGACACCGCCCTGGAGGCCGCCCGCCGTTTGGGGCTCAAGCGGTTGGTGGTGGAAGTGGTGCCCGAAAACGTCCGCATCGTCAGGCTCCTGGAGAGACGGGGCTTCGCCTTCCGCCGCGATCCCGATGGCCGTATCTTCCGTGGCGAAAAGACCATGGGTTAAAAACGAAGGCCTCGCGCTCATACGCGTAACCGAAACGGGGTAACGCATGGTTTGGCCGCGCATCTCATGCGTGTTGCAACGGAGGCCAACGAGCTGGCCGATGCCTTCGGCGCGGGTTCCCTCGCCTCCTGCCTCGGTTGGCTCCACGACATCGGAAACTGCAACCCGGGGTTCCAAACGTCACTTGGGAGCGGGGGAACGGGGACGGCCCGGCGAAAGGGTCCCCCATGCCGTCTGGGGCGCGGCGCTTATCTATAAGCTCGTCATCCAGCGCATTGGGGATCCCGAAAGCTGGAAGGAACTGGCGATGCCGGTCTACGGCCATCATGCTGGACTTCCCGATGCGGGAGAGCTCGGCAACGCGTGGGAACATTTCCTCGCCGAGAAGACAGGTGTCCCCCCTCATGCAGCGGTTTCTAGCGGGGGCGGATATCGTCTGTGTAGGTCCCGAAAGGTGTGATGCGACTCACGCCGTATCCTTCGGGGAACCCAAGGCCCTCACCCTTACGTGCTTCATTCCCGCCACCCTTTGCGATCGCTTATGAGCACATTATCCCGGGACCGGTG
>JAJRVI010000143.1 GCA_024277405.1 Fidelibacterota bacterium | reverse complement strand
TCGTTTCCCCGGATCGGGCCTTTCTGTCGGGCCTGAGAGAGATCGGTAGGGGCAGCGCGAGCTCCACCTCCACCGTCCCCCGCCAAGGAAGGTCCTCGGAGATCCTCACCGTGCCCACGAGGCCCGCGGAGCTCACGACGCCCTGTTCCTCGGGGGGCGAGAAGTTGTACTCATCGCCGGCGTCGCCGACGTCCTCGAGGAGGTTGAGGCCCCGGTAGACGCGGCCGGTCTCCTTGTCCAGCACGTCCAGACGCCCGTCCCCGTGCACCGTGACCCGGTAGAACTCGTTCTCCAGTCCGCCCTCGACGACGAGGGACCGGCCTGAAGGCGGGCGCTCCCCGCGGCGCACCAGACGATAGAGCCCGATCCCGAGCGCCGGGAGGGATTCCGCGGGGAAGGCGATCTCGGCCTCGTGGAAGTGCAACGGCCCGGCGGTGATATCCTCGGACACGAGCCGTTCACCGCGGACCGTGAAGGGGACGGGGTTCCCGTTGGGGTCCAGGAGCTCCCACCCGTCTTCCTCCAGGTTCCTCGCGGTACGCGGCACGTGCGCCCGCACCTCGTCCGTCCGTTCCCATGGACAGGGGTTGAAGACCACGATCGGGATCCCCCCGTCGTCCGGCGGGGCCATGTTCTCGCCCAGGAACCTGAGGGCTTCGGTGGTCACCCGCCGCGCGATGGCCTCTGCCCGGGCGAAGCGGACCTCCATCTCGCGATGCACGGGGTCGATGGAAGTGCCACAGATGGAGTCGTGGGCGTGGTTTTGGAGCACGAGGGTCCAGGCAGTCCAGATGAAAGGGGAGAGGTCCTCCCCCCCGAGCATGAGGGACAGGGCCCCCAGGGGTTCGGCGTAGCGCTCGAGGAGAGCCTGGAGGCGGGCGTTGGCCTGCTTCAGGTACATCCGCGTCGACAGGACCCCGACGAGGATCGGATGGCGCTTCGGAACCCGGAGCTCTCCCCGGTGGACGCCCAGCTTCGGGTCCCTCTCCTTGACGGCCGCGGCGAAGTCGCCCAACGTCCCGAGCACGAACTCGTATCCGGGAAGTTTTTCACCCAGGTGTGCGAGGAGATCCCCGAGCCCTTCCTGCGGGGCGCGGTGATCACATCCGTTGAGGAGGAGGATCGCGCCGGCGGAAGCACGTTCCCGCAGCGAGTCCAGCAGGGCACGGAACGGCGATCCGTTCGGATCGAGGACGCCCCGTTGGATCAGTTCCCGCAGCTGGGGCGGGGTATCCTCGAGGGAGGATGGGATGACCGCACCGTTGCAGTACCCCTTCTCCATCACGTGGCACAGGACCCGTGCGCCCCCGGGGGCCTCCCACAGGAACTCGGAACTGCCGAAGCGGTCGCAGACATCATCGGCGCCCCGGGTGAGGAAGGCGGTGTCGATCCCGAACCCCCGGAGGATCTGGGGCAGCTGGGCGATGTGGCCGAAGATATCGGGGACATAGCCCTGGGCCATCGCGCCACCGTAGGCCTCGGCCAGCCGCCTCCCCAGGAGGAGGTTGCGGATGAGCGCTTCCCCGGAAACCAGGGCCTCGTCCGGCTGCACATACCACGGGCCGATCAGGATCCGTCCCTCCCGGATCAGTTCCCTAAGCCTCTCCTCCCTCTCCGGTCGGATCTCCAGGTAATCCTGGAGGGCGATCACCTGGCCATCGAGCATGAACCGGTAGGTGGGATCGCGGTCACAGATGGAGATGAGCCGGTCGAGCGCCTTGACCAGCCACCAGCGGAACTCCTCGAAGCAGAGGTACCACTCCCGGTCCCAGTGTGTATGGGGCACCACGATGACCAAGGTCCTGCCGTCCCTCTCCATTTCCGTCTCTCCTCTCTTCATCCCGAAACGGTCGTCGATTTTAACGCGCGTCTCAGCGTTTTACGGCGCCCCCCAACAGCCCCGCGATCAAGTACCGTTGGGCCACCGCGAGGAAGAAGAGGACCGGGGCCATTCCGATCACCATGGCCGCGGTGAGGGCCCCCCAATCGATGCGGTACAGCTTCACGAACTCCATCAGGGTGAGCTGGAACGTCTTGAGCTCGTCCGAGAACAGGAAGAGCAGCGCGAAGATGAACTCGTTCCAGGAGAAGATGAACGCGAAGATGGCCGCGGTGGCCAGGCCGGGGATCGAGAGGGGCAGGGTGATCCGCCACAGGGCCCCCAACCGGGTGCATCCGTCCACTAACGCGGACTCCTCCAGCTCCCGGGGTATGCTCTCGAAGTAGTTCCGCAGGAGGAAGGTGAGCAGGGGGAGGACCAGGGCCTGGTAGGCCAGGATCAGGGCCCAAAGGGTGTTCAGGAGGCGCAGCGTCCGCAGGAGGAGGAAGAGGGGGATCACGTTCACCACCGGGGGGATCAGGTACAGCCCCAGGATGGCGGCGCTGAGGGCGTTCTTCCCCGGGAAGCGGAACCGCGCCAGGGCGTAGCCGGCCATGCTCGCCGAGACGAGGGAGATGGCCGTGACCGCCACGGTGACGATGATGCTGTTCACGATGCCCCGCACCACCCGGGTCTTGAGGAAAACGAACTCGTAGTGTTGG
>JAJRVI010000142.1 GCA_024277405.1 Fidelibacterota bacterium | reverse complement strand
GCACCTCTCGCTCGGGCCGTTTCCCCCGCAATAGAGGCTCCAGCCCCTCCACGAACTTCTCACTTCCTAGGAGAACCCCGCCCTTGAGCTCGTCCCAGAGCTTCACCCCTTTTCCCTGGGCCACGAACCGGCGGTACGCCCGCCGCGCCCGCTCGGGCTGGGAGTGGAACTGGGAGAGCAGCCACTCGACTTCCAAGAAGGGCGGCGGCTCCTCCAGCCCCGCGGTGGCCCGATAGCTTGACCACTTCCACCTTCCGGGGTGCTTTACCAACCCCGCCCGCACCGGGTTGAGCACGATGTAGCGGGCCACTTCCAGGAGGTAGGGGGCCTTGTCCACCAGGATGGCCTTGTACCGCCCCTGAAATAGGTGCCCGTACCTGTTATGCCTGCGGTTGAAATCTTGGGTGTAGACCCCGTTGAGCTGCCGCATCCCGCGGGAGAGGTTCGCCTCCGGGGTCTCGATGAGCAGGTGATAGTGGTTGTCCATCAGGCAGTAGGCGTAGCAGCGGAACCGGTAGCGTTCCACCACCTCGGCGAGGGTGTCGAGGAAGGAGAGGCGGTCCTCGTCGTCGAGGAAGATCCTTTCACCGGCGTTCCCCCGGGCGGTGATGTGGTACAGGGCTCCCGGGAACTCCACCCTCAGCGGCCGCGCCATGTCCCACTATACCACCGCCGGCATCAAAAGTAAAGACCTGACCCCAGGCTGGCGTCAAAAGTAAAGACCTGACCCCAGCGCCACGCTCCGCTATCCATCCTAGCTGAGCGTGAATAAGATGGGTTAATTTCTGCAAGATCACTGGCCGGCAAGGGTGCGTAAGACCGTGTTGATTATTTCCTCGAAGTTATCTAGGAAGGGCATGTAGTCAACACTCAACAGGGTTTCGCCCTCGGCATTGAGGATGAATGAATGTCCTGTGCGGACCCATTCATAAGTTATGGGGACTTGTGTTGTATAAAACCCTCCTCCAACGATGCGTGGAAACTGTTTCTCCTGAGTGCAAGGATATTCAGGTCCGACAACCTGATTTTCATAAACAATTAAGAAGGCAAGGTCCTCAATGGTAAAAATTGCAAAACAATCTAAATCCACATAAGGCACGAGTGAATGGCAGGAGCGGCTCAGTGTTGCAGGACAAGGCTCCTCATAGTGTCTCCCCTTAGCTCCGATTTCTTCTCCCATAAATTCGAATCCTTCGTAGAGAAACCAACAAGTGTCATAGTAGATTACTATGTTTATTGTCAAACCAGCAATTTGTTTCGACGTTGAAAGCAAAACTTTGTAACCCTTCCAATCTCTGTGCCACTTCGGCAGCTCAGAGGATCCCCACATAGGATATGAAGTAGGTGACAAAACCCACTTGTTTGGTGTCGCAAGGAACGATAAAGCACGTTGAGCGTCTGCTTCGTTCTCGCAATCAAAAATGGCAATAGCAATTACCTCAGTAGTATCGCCAGTTCTAACTTCTTTGTAAGCTTCAGATATGGAATTCAATATAATACCGTTGTGCTTAAGGTAAGAAAATAATCTGCTGCTAGTATCCGTGATCCTCCAACCCCACTGGAGAGATTTTCCCAAAACCTTCCTGGGTAGCAAATCGGTTAACAGCCGTTTTACCTCCGCTTCAACGTATGCTGTGGCAGGGCCGATGTTCTGCCTGATCTCATCGAAGGACAGCATTGCCGTCGCCCTTCCCATCTGGCTCGTGCTGAATCCTGGAATGTTGCTCAACAACGGAATCGCCTGGTTGATGGGAATCGCAAGGCCAAACCCGGTCGGTTCCTCCTGGGCCACCACCCCGGCAGTTGTTATGCCGATCACCTCCCCTCTTTCGTTCAGCAAAGGTCCACCGCTCGAGCCATGGGTGATGGTAAGGTCCAACATTATGAGGCCGCGTAAGACTCCTTCCCTTGTCTTCGAGGCAACCCCCAGGTTTGCTACCCGGCCCATGGTGACCGTCCCGCAGACCCCCACGGGACATCCGATCGCGTATACTGTGTCTCCGATGTCCACCGTGTCCGAATCGCCAAGCGTGACTGTGGGTAGCCCATGTGCGTCGATCTTGAGGAGGGCGATGTCATTGTCGGGAAGGGAGGCCACGACCTCCGCTTCATACTCCCTTCCCTCTATCGCCACAGTTACCTTTGTTGCGCCTTCGATCACGTGCTTATTCGTAAGAATATACCCATCTGGAGTGACGATAAACCCCGTGCCGGAGGCCACCCGCGTTAAGACCGATTGACCATACAAGGGCATCGCAAATGAAATGAATGCCGCCAACCAAACCAACAACACGCCGCACCGGTGTTCTGTCAACGTCTTCACCTCCTTACTTAATGATACCCCAACACATTAAGGTTTCGCTACTTGGCTGGCACACTCCCCTGCTAGCCCACCTATCGGCAAAGCCAACATCACCCCACCTTCCCAACTCCCACCTCCTCGGCGAGCTTTTCCAAATCGAGCGAGACCAGCTTGGCCTTTAGGGGGATGCCGGCGCGGGTCCAGCCGCGGGCCTCGTAGTAGTCGTCCAGCATGGCCTGAAGCTCCTCATAGGAGACCCGGTCGCCGGCAGATGGGCCCTCCGGGATCGGCTCCTCCCGCACCCGCTTGGGGAGGTGATCCTGCTCCCGCGTAAAACCTTCCCGCACGTTGAACGCCCGGGCCAGGTTGTACACCCGCTCCCCCACCGTGAGGAGCTCCCCGGCCGAAAACTCTAGGCCGGTCTGGGCCTGAACCAGCTCCGGCAACCCCTCCAGGAAGAACATGTGCCGCGAGAATTTGCAAATGCCGAGCACGTCGTAGAGCGCCATCAGGTCCTCGTGGAACTTGACCTCGAACCCCTTGTTCACAATCGAATGGCGGTCCACCGCCTCGAATTTCCACCAGGAGCCGCCGAACTCGGTGCCGTAGTTCCCCGCCGTGAGGTGGTCCCCGCCGCGGAAGGACACGGCGAACGCAAGCGCCACCCCTTTCGCCCCGCGGATGTCGTAGGCGGGTAGCTCCATGCCCTTGATGTGGATCGCGAATTCTTCACCTACGCCCAACCGCTCGCTGGCCGCCTTGGATCCGTCGGAGAGAAGCTCTCCTACCTTTCCCTCGCGGCGGCCCATCCGCTCCAGTACCGCCAGGAATGCATCTTCATCACCGAACTTGAGGTCAATTCCATCCAGGTCCTCCGCGGTGAGAAAACCCCGCTCGGCCGCTTCCATGGCCCAGGCCACCGTGACCCCGGCGGAGATGGTGTCAAGCCCCAACAGGTCGCAGAGCTCGTTAGCCCTGGCCACCGCCTCGATGGAGGCGATCTCCGGGCAACCGCCCAGGGAGTACAGGGTCTCGTACTCGGGCCCATCCACCTCCGTCCCCGCGTACTTGCCCTCTTTGATCACGAACCACTTGCCGCAGGGCTTAGTGCAGCCGGGGCAGGCCACGTTCCTGACCGAGTACTTGGGGGCCCAGTAGTAGGGATCGAGCTCGATCTTGCCTCCACCGGCCCGCTCGTAGGCACT
>JAJRVI010000141.1 GCA_024277405.1 Fidelibacterota bacterium | reverse complement strand
TCGCAGGTGGTACGGGCCATCGCCGAGGGCTACGACACCCTGGAGGAGCTCAAGCGGCACCTGAGGGTGGGGATGGGTCCGTGCCAGGGGCGGACCTGTCTTCCCTTGGTGGCCCGTATCCTGGCCCGGCGGACCGGCCGCCCCTTGGAGGAGATCATGGAGGGGATCTCCGTCCGGCCCCCGCTTGTGCCCGTGCCGTTCGAGCTGTGGAGGGGGAGATGAGGCGCCGCGCCGATGTGGTGATCATCGGGGCCGGGGTCACGGGCGCTGCGTTGGCATATGAACTCGCGGTACGCGGCATCCGGGACGTGGTGATCCTCGAGCGGCGGTTCCCCTGTGCCGGGGCCACGGGACGCTGCGGCGGCGGTATCCGCCAGCAGTTCACCACCCCCCACAACATCCGGTTGGCCATGGAGTCGGTGAAACGGTACGAGACCCTCTCCGAGGAGCTGGGGGTGGACATCGAGTTCGTCCAGGGGGGCTATCTCATCCTCGCGGAGACGGAAGGGGAACGGGAGGCCCAGGAGAAGGCCGTGGCCCTCCAGCACGATCTCGGCCTCCCCTCGGTGCTGCTCACCCCCGAGGAGGCGGTGGGGGTGCTCCCCCTCCTGGACGGGGGTACCATCATCGGCGCCACCTACTGCCCTACCGACGGCCACGCCAACCCCTTCCGCGTGGTGGAGGGATATCTGAAGCAGGCGCGCCGCCTGGGCGTGGCGGTGGAGAAGTTCACCGAGGTCGTCGGCCTGGAGGTCCAGGGTGGCCGGATCGTGGGGGTGGAGACGAACCGGGGGCGGATCTCCCCGGGGGTGGTGGTGAACGCCGCCGGGGCATGGTCGGGCGAGATCGCCCGCATGGCGGGGGTGGAGCTCCCCAACGTGCCCATCCGCCACGAGATCGCCATCACCGAGCCCGTCCAGCTCATCATGGAGGTGATGGTCATCTCCATCCACAACGGGATCTACTTCTCCCAGACCAAGGAGGGCCAGATCATCGGGGGGATCGGCCTCCCGGACGAGAAGCCGGGCCGTAACCTCTCCTCTTCCCTCGAGTTCCTCCGGGTGTATGCCCGGGAGCTTCTGCGGTATGTGCCCGCCTTCGGGCAGCTCTCGGTCCTGCGCCAGTGGGCGGGGCTCTACGACGTCACCCCGGATGCCCAGCCGATCCTCGGACCCACCCCGGGGTTGGAGAACCTCATCCAGGCCAACGGGTTCTCGGGCCACGGGTTCATGATCGCCCCCGCGGTGGCGGCGCATCTCGCCGACTACATCGAGGGGGGGACCCGCTCGGAGATCTTGGGGAAGCTCTCCCTGGAGCGGTTCGAACGCGAGCTCCACGGCGAGGCCTTCGTCGTGGGCTGAGGGCCGATTCAAGCCGAGAGGAGCTCGTGGAGCCGGGAGAGCCCGCCCAGGGCGGCCATCGCCTTGAGGCCTACCGCCCAAACCTGGGGCGAGCGCTTGAGCTCGGGGATGAGCCGCGAGGGATAGTCCATGTCCCCGCGCTCGGCGAGGAACGCCGAGAGGGCGCGGTCGCGGAGGAGCTCCACGAGGCGGTCCAGTTCCCCGTCCGAGAGCAGGAGGAAGGCCCGCCGGGCCCGGAGGCCGAACTCGATCTCCTTCCCGAGCTCCTCCCGCCAACCCCTCTCGTATTCCCCCGGGTTCCCGGCGGCGATGAGCCGGCCGAGGAGCCGGGCCGCCACGCCCCCGTAGTACAGGCCCCCGCCCGTCAACGGCTTCACCTGGGCCGCCGCGTCCCCGACGAGGAAGACGCCGCCCTTCGAGGTCCTCCCCGGGGGGCCGAGGGGGATGAGGCCGCCGGAGACCCCCCGTATCGGGGCATGCGGGAACCGACGGGCGAGGAACCGGCGCAGGAGCTTCAGGCCCCCTTTCGCATCGGTGGTGGCGAGGCCGGCCCTGACGGTCTCCCCCGCGGGGATGGCCCAGGCGAAGAACCCCGGGGCGTGGTCCCGGCCGAGGTAGATCTCCACATGGTCGGATCCCTCCGCCCGCGCGGCGACCTCCGCCTGGTAAGCCACGAGGAGCTCCCGCGGCCCCGGGAGCCCCGCCCAGCGGGCCACCCCGCTGATCGCCCCGTCCGCCCCCACGAGGATCCCCGGGCGGAACGTCCCCGCGGGGGTGTGGAGCACGTCGCCGTCCCATCCCAGGACCGAGACGCCCTCCATCACCCGCACCCCCGCCTCCCGCGCGCGGCCCCGGAGATAGGCATCGAATCCCACCCTATCGATGACCACGCCCTTGGGGACGGGGGCGGAAAGGGTGGCCTCGCTCCCCCCGGGGCCGTGGATCGTGACCCCGCGGATCTCCGAGAGGATCAAGTCCCGGGGGACCCCCAGCTCCTCCGCGGCTCGCGTGGAAATGAGGCCGGCGCAGCGGAGGGGGGCGTTCGGGGCCCGCTCGAAGAGGACGACACGCGCGCCGCCCGCGGCGGCCTCCCGGGCCACGATGGCCCCCGCGGGACCCCCACCCACCACCGCCAGGTCGACCTGTCCCACGGCCTCCATCCTAATCCGCGGGATCTACGCCCACAACCTGTAAATTCCGCTCCCTTGTTCCTTTGCGTTAAACTCCGGTCGGGGGTCAACCTCCGCTCGGGCCATCCTTTCGGAAAGGAGGGGAATTGCTCGCACTCTGGGGGATATTCGGCCTCTCGGCCCTGGCGGTGGTGATCGCGGGCTATAAGCTCGGCCAGTACGGGGACGAGATCGCCGAGGCCACCGGGATCGAACGCGCGTGGATAGGGATGCTGCTCCTCGCCACCGTGACATCGCTACCCGAGCTCGCCACCACCGTGACCGCCGGGGCCATCGAGGCGCCGGAGATCGCCTTGGGGAACATCTTCGGGAGTAATCTCTTCAACATGGCCCTTCTCTTCCTCATGGAGGCCGTGTCCTTCTGGATCCTGCGGCAGCGCGACGTCCCCCCGCTCCTCGCCAACGTGGGCCAGGGGCAGCTCCTCTACTCATCGGTGGCCATCTCCCTCACGGCGCTCGCCGTGGTGGGGATCGGCCTCGGAGGGGGAGGGGAGTTCCTGGGGATGGGCCCGGTGAGCTGGGCCATTCTGGTGATATATCCCCTGGGGGTATGGGCCCTGTACCGGCCCCAGGTGCCCGGGGCGGACCGGCCGGGGCCGAGGCCCCGGGAGGCCGTCGCCCCGCTCCTGAAATTCACGGCGGCGGCGGCGGTGGTGATCGTCGCGGGGATGTACCTCGCCCGCACCGGCAAGGGGATCGCGCTTCAGACACGCCTCACCGGGACCTTCATGGGGGCGATCTTCATCGCCGCCAGCACTTCCTTGCCGGAGCTGATGTCCTGTATCGGGGCGCTCAGGATCCGCTCGTTCGACCTCCTGGTGGGCAACCTCTTCGGCTCGAATATGTTCAACGTCTTCACCATCCCCTTCGCCGATCTGGCCTATAGGGGTTCGCTCCTCCCCGCGGGGTCCCGGGAGCAGATGGTGGTGGCGGCGCTGAGCGTGGTGCTGATGTCCATCGCGACGTTCGGGATCGAGCGCCGCTCGCGGCGCCGGCTCCTCGGCATCGGGGCCGAGGCCTGGGGGATCCTCCTCGTGTACCTCGTGGCGGTGTACGTGCTCTTCCGAAAGGGCATCGAGTTTTGAGCCCACCCGAAAAGCAGGGCGCGGGGATACGAGGACTCATCTCCCCCGGCCTATAATTCGCCCACGGCGAAGGAGGGGGATTGCGCGAACGGATACTGGAGGGCCCGGTTCTCAAGACGATGTTTGTCCTCGCCTGGCCGGTGATGGTATCCAACGCCCTCCAGGCCCTCTACAACCTGATCGATACCTTCTGGCTGGGGAGGGTGTCCACCCAGGCGCTCTCCGCCCCCACGGTGGCCTGGCCGGTGATCTTCACCTTCATGGCGCTGGGGATCGGGTTTCAAACCGCGGGTTCGGCCCTGGTCGCCCAACACACCGGTGCCGGTGATCGCGCGGGAGCGGACCGTACCGCGAGCCAGGTCTTCTCCTTCCTCTTCCTGCTATCGGCGTGTGTGGGGCTTACGGGATGGGGGCTGGCGCCCCGGATCCTCCGGATCGTGGGGACCCCCTCCGATATCTACCCGTTGGCCGTCTCGTACCTACGGATCGTGGCCCTCGGGTTCCCGCTCATGTACGGGGCCTTCGCCTTCACCGGGCTCCTCCTTGGAGTGGGGGATACCCGGACCCCGATGTACCTCATGGGGGCCTCGGTGATCGCCAACGCGATCCTGGACCCGTTCCTCATCTTCGGCTGGGGTCCTCTGCCGGAGCTCGGGGTGGCGGGGGCGGCCTATGCCACCGTGGGATCCCGGGGCGTGGCCGCCGGTGTGGGCATATGGCTCCTGGCGACGGGGCGTGTGGGGGTGAGGCTCAGGGCCCGGTGGCTCCTGCCCCGCCCCGCCGACGTGCGGAGGATCCTGCGCGTGGGGATCCCGAACGCCGTCGATCAGACCGCCACCTCCCTCGGGTTCGTGGTGTTGATGGGGCTCGTGACCGGATTCGGCACCGCGGTGGTGGCCGCCTACGGGATCGGCCAACGCATCATCCATCTCCTCAACGTCGTCATCTGGGGCGCCACCACCGCCCTCCTCACCATGGTGGGGCAGAACCTCGGGGCCGGGCAGTTCGATCGCGCCGAGGAGATCGCCCGCCGGGGGATCCGGAGCACCGTGAGAGTGTTGTTGCTGTTCGCCTTGGTGGCCTTCGCCGCCCGGGAGCCCCTGTACCGTGCGTTCATCTCCGATCCCGCGGTGATCGCCGAGGGCAAGAGGTTCCTGGGGATCTTCGCGTTTTCGGTCCCGTTCTTCGGGTTGTTCGCCGCTTGTAGCGCGATCTTCCGCGGCGCTGGCCACACCGTGCCCCCGATGCTCTTCTCACTCCTGCGGCTCTGGGGCCTGCGGATCCTCTCCTCCTGGGTCCTGGGATATGGACTCGGCCTGGGGCCCCGGGGATTGTGGATCGGGATGGCCCTCAGCAACTACCTCGGGGGGCTGGGGCTCTACCTCTGGCTTCTCCGGGGCACCTGGAAGCGGAGGTTGGTGGCCCCGGAGCCTGAAGGGGTCCTGGCTGGCCCCGATTGATTCCGCCTGGACGGGGGGTCATCGGCTGCATATTCGGGTGCCCCGGTATCGCCTGGGTCCTCCCCGTATGAACTCGTCCGGATCCGGCGTCGTGGGGTCTCCGGGGGAAAGAGGGCTCTCTACGCCTTCCGCTCCTATTAGGTGGGCCAGGCCACGCCCCTTGTGGGGCGAGCCGGTGGTCGCTAGCATGGGGACCGTATGGCGGGGAAATTGGAAGTGATCACAGGATGCATGTTCGCGGGGAAGACGGAGGAATTGCTCCGCAGGGTGGAGCGGGCCCGCATCGCGAGGAAACGGGTTCTCCTTTTCAAACCATCTCTGGATACCCGGTATTCCGCGGAGGAAGTCGTGACACATTACGGGCGCGCCCTCCCGTGCCATCGGCTCCCGGCCGAGATCTCATTGGAGGAGCTCGAGCGCCTCGTGGGAAAGGAGGAACTCGCGGCAGCCGATGTGATGGCGTTCGATGAGGCCCACTTCTTCGGCGCGGGATTCCCCTCGTTGTGCGAGTCACTGGTGTATCGGGGGAAGCGAGTGATCGTGGCCGGGTTGGACCTGAACTTCCGTGGCGAGCCCTTCGGCCCCATGCCGGAGCTCCTGGCCCTCGCCGATGAGGTGCTGAAACTCCAGGCGGTGTGCGTGGTGTGCGGTCGACCGGCCACGCGCTCCCAGCGCCTCATCGATGGCGAGCCGGCCCGCGAGGGTCCGGAGATCCTCATCGGGGGGCTGGAGTCCTACGAGGCGCGCTGTCGGGACTGTTTCGTGCCCCCGCGTTGATGATCCTCGCGAGGTGAAGAAAGG
>JAJRVI010000140.1 GCA_024277405.1 Fidelibacterota bacterium | reverse complement strand
GTCTCCCGGAAGCCGTCGCCGTCCCTATCCGTGAACCCGAGCTCCTCCAGGATGGCCGCGGCCCGCTCCGTCCCTCCATCGTACCGGGGCACCGCGGGGTTGGCCCACGGGGAGCGCGGGTGGAAGGAGCCGGGCGTGGCCGCGGTCCCGTAGCCCAGGAGCACGGTGTCCACGAGGTGCTGGGGGTCAATGGCGTGCGCCAGGGCCTGCCGGAACTCCCGGATGTTCAGGGGATACCTCTCGTCGTTGATCTGGAGCAGGGTGAGGGCGTAGCCCGGCCCCCGGACCACCTCGATCCCGGGGACGGCCTGGAACTGGGGGACGAGCTCGGGGGAGAGTCCCTGGCTGGCCGCGTCTATCTGGCCCGCCTTGAGGGCGGTGTAGAGGGTATTGGGCGCGGTGATGATCGGCATCACGATCCGGTCGAAGTAGGGCTCGCCCTTGAAGTAATCCTGGTTTCCCTCGAGCACGTACGCCTGACCGGGCCTCACCTCCGCCAGCTCGTAGGGCCCGGTGCCCACGTCGCCCGCGAAGCCCCGGGGATCGTCCACGTCCTTCCACAGGTGCTCGGGCAGGATGGGGACGTCGGCCAGGGGGGCGAATATGAAGGCCGGATCGGGCTTTTTCAGGTAGATCCTCACCGTGTAATCGTCCACCGCCTCCACCCGGTCCAGCGTCCGGACGATGGCGCTGGTGAAGCGGGATTGGCGGTGGGTCCGGAAGTAGTCGTAGGTGAACACCACGTCCCGGGCGGTGAAGGGCTCGCCATCGTGCCACCGCACATCCCGGCGGAGCTCCAGCGTCCAGACCAGCCCGTCCTCGCTCACGTCGTATTCTTGCACCAACCAGGGCCGAGGGATGTTCTCCCGATCGAGCTCGAACAGGGAGTCGTAGATGAACTTCAAGGCGTAATACCCCGGGTAGCCGAACACGTAGGTGTAGGGGGTGAGGGTGGACTCGTCGGTGTGGATGGCGAGCCGCAACGTCCCGGCCGCATCCACGGTCCCCGCCGAAACCACGAGCGCCAGAAAGAGCACGCACGCCTTCATCCGCATATGACCTCCTTTGGTTGGTTCTGTCCGGATCAGACGATCAGCCCATCCAGGGTGAAGTTCCCCTCCCGCCGGTAGGGTTCGGCCAGGGCGGCCCGGCTCCCGTGGGCGAGCAGGCCGTGGTACAGGGAGAGGGCCCGGTCCATCTCTCGGTGCAGCGCCCGCCCCACCTCCAGCTCATCCGAGGGGTCCACGTCCGGCAGGAGGGCCTGTAAGGCCTCGGGGGAGAGGCGCCTCCCGAGCACGGAGGCGGTGAAGCGGAGCTGGGCCTCGAGCTTCTCCAGGGCCTTCCGTTTGAGCTTCCATACCGGCGCGATGTCCACCACGCAGTTCGGGTGGTCGGGCATCAGGTAGTAGGTGGTGGGGATGGGATGCGGAGGTAGCCCTATCTCCTCGAGGGAGAAGTCCCGGGAGGCGAGGGCGATGGCCTCCAGGTAGAGGATCATGGCCTGGCGCCGATCCGGATCCAGATCGGTGATGCAGTGCTCGGGATCCTGGGTGATGATGATGTCCGGCTTTACCCGGCGGATGACCTCCACGAGGCGTTTCTTGGAAGGCACATCCGGAGCGACGTGGCCGTATTCGAAATCGAGGAACTCCACCTCCACGCCGAGGATCTCCGCGGCGGACCGGAGCTGGGGGCGCATCACCTCGCGGCAGAGGAGGACGGCCGCGTGGGACCTTCCTCCCCGCCGGGCGTTCAGGGCCAGCGCTCCCCCGCACTCCACCACCTCCAATCCGTAGGTAGCCAACAGCAAGATCGTCGGTTCAGCCATCAACCCTCCTCGCTGCCGCCGTTTGGTAGCATGTTTTTTTATTTCGTGTTATTATAATTTCCTGCGGAGCGTTAGCAACAGGAAGGATTGCCGGGAAGGGGATTTATCGTTTCACACGACGCGGCTATGCGGAAGTCGGGGGTCACTCCAACGGAGCTTATCTGCCGCGCCCGCGAGCCGGGGGTATTCCCGGCTTGACCGCAGATGCCCCGTTTTTTTCGTGATAAAAAGACCGGGCTTCCAAAATCACGGCGCCCGGGTTGAGTCCGTGGCCCGAAGGGGCCGCCTTATGGTCGCGCTGGAGGGCACGGGCCTCCGGCTCGTCCTGAGGGACGTGATCATCCAGGACAACCTGGCCGGGTACCGGGGCGGGGGATCTCCCTGAGGATTGACGGGGACGCATCCCTCAGCGTGGAGATACGGGACGTCGTCATCCGCCGCAACCGGTCTCCGGGGTACGGGGACGGCCGTCAGGGGAGGGGCGGCGGGGTGTGGATTCACGCCTATGCGGGGACAGAGCCATAGACCTCGTCGTAGTGAACTCCCTCGTCTACGGCAACGGGGCCAACTGGACCGGCGGAGGATTCAGGCTCGCGGCCTCCGAGGTCGGGGATGGCAACGTGGTGCGTGCGGTGTCCATCAACACCACCATCGCTGATAACGTCTCCGACATGAACGACCGGGGCTTCGGACCGAGCGGCGGGATATATGCGGATAGTGGAACCAGGGCCTGGGTCGCCCGCGAGCTCTACAACTGGCATCGTGTGGGGGGAACATCTCCCGCGGCGGGGAAGAGGGGCAGGACTTCTACCTGGGGGCAGCGGATCCCGGCACCGCCGCGGTGCCCGACTTGCCGAGCATCTCGGAGCTCGACCTCGCGGGCAATCCACGGACATGCGGCCCTGCCCCCGACCTCGGGGCCTTCGAACGTTGTCCCCCGGGAGAGGGGCACCGGCTAGCGGGACGAGCGGGTGGCGACGAGGTTCGCGCCGGTGGAGAGGAAATCCTCCTCGATCACGGTGCCGATACGCACGGGGGCCCTTACGGAGAGCACCCGCACGCGCTCCATCGCTTGCGGGAAGAGCCTGAGGGGGATGGGGCGATCGGTCTTCACAGATATCACCCGCTCCCTCCCCCCTTCCACCTTCACCAGGGTCATCAGCACCCGCATGGGCTCCACCGCCTCGGCCCGGGCGTACTCCTCTCCCCGCGGACAGCGGTTCCCAGAGACGGAAACGACCTCCTTCCCCTCCAACGCCACCCGGAGCTCACACCCCATGGGACAGGAGATGCAGATCATCCTCTTCTCGGTCATTGCGGTTTTACCTCCACCACGACCTGTGGCGCCCGGGAGAGCTCCGCTATCTCCTCCTTGCCCAGACGGATCTCGATCATCTCCGCCGGCCGGGCCACCCGCACTCGCCTGCGCACCACCCCGCCCAGGTCCACCGTGACCCCCTCCATGGGCCGGGGGACCCGGAGATGCACCGCAACGGAGCCCATCGCCCCGTTCAGGTAGCTCGGGACGAGGCCCACCACGTTCTCCCCCCGCACAAGTGGTACCTTCCTCCCCGAGGGGAGCTCTCCCCGGGCGTAACGGGCGGCCGCGATCCCGGCCCGCTCCCCCAACGCCGCCACCGTGTCCACAAGGTCGAAGACGGCCACACAGTTCCCCGCGGCGAAAAGCCACGGGACATCGGTCTGGAGGGAACCATTGACCTTGGGCCCGCGGTTCACGGGATCGAGCTGCACGAATCCCTCGATCAACCTGGTCTCGGGGATGAGCCCCACCGAGAGGACCAGGGCATCGGCCTCGATGTACCGCTCCGTCCCCGGAAGCGGGTTCCAGCGTGCGTCCACCTTCACCGCGGTGATCCCCTCCAGGCGCTTCCGCCCGTGGACCTCGGCCACGGTGTGGGAGAGGAGGAGGGGGATCCCGAAGTCCTGTAGGCACTGGACCACGTTCCGGGTGAGGCCCCCGGGGAAGGGCTGGATCTCGAGCACCGCCCGTACCTCCACTCCCTCGAGGTGGAGCCTGCGCGCCATGATGAGGCCGATGTCCCCCGAGCCCAGGATCACCGCCCGCCTCCCGGGGAGGAGCCCCTCTAGATCCAGGAGCCTCTGCGCGAGCCCGGCGGTGAAGATCCCCGCGGGCCTGGTCCCCGGGATCCGCAGGGCCCCGAAGGGGCGCTCCCTGGCCCCGGCGGCCCACACCACCGCCCGCGACCTGAACTTTCTCAATCCTCGCGGTGTCACGGCCTTTACCCGGGGGCCATCGGGGAGGATCTCCAACACCGTGGTCCCGGTGAGGATCTCGGCGCCGGAGTCCTCCAGTTCCGCCCGGAGGCGGTGAGCGAACTCCGGGCCGGTGAGCTCCTCACGGTAGCGGTGGAGGCCGAACCCCGGGTGGATGCACTGCTCCAGCACGCCCCCCAGGCGCTCCCCCCGCTCGAGGAGCACGGTCCGGGCCCCGGCCCGGGCCGCGGCCGTCGCGGCGGCCATACCCGCGGCCCCGGCGCCCACGACGAGGACGTCCACCTCGGGAGCCCTCACGGTCGCACCTCCCCCACCACGAGTCGGGAGCCCTCCCCCCGTACGGTCACCTCCTCGGGGGGTACCCCGAGCTCCCGGGCGAGGATCCCCAGGACCCGGTCTGTGCAGAACCCGCCCTGGCAGCGGCCGAAACCCGCCTTGGTGCGGAACTTGATCCCGTCCAGGGTCCGCGCGCCCCGGCGGATCGCCTCCACGATCTCTCCCTCTGTCACCCGGTTGCAGAAGCAGACGATCCGCCCCCACCGGGGATCTTCCTTGATCAGGCGTGCCCACTCCTCCTCGGGGAGTTCGGCGGGGTGGGGGATCCGCTCCCGCACCGGCCGGAAGTCCGCCCTCTCCC
>JAJRVI010000139.1 GCA_024277405.1 Fidelibacterota bacterium | reverse complement strand
GAGCTCGAGAACGTCACCGGCATCGACGTCTCCCCCAACCCCTTCGACACCACCGTCTCCTTCACCATCATCGCCCAGCCCTCCGGTGCGGTGGCGGATAGGCTCACCGTCTCCATCTACGACCTCCTCGGCAGGAAGGTCGCCGAGGTCTCCGGCACCAACACCGCCTCCGTCTCCTGGGACGGCGGCGACCTCCGCAACGGCGCCTACATCTACGTGGCCGTGGTGGAGGGCGGTGACGCCACCTGGACCTTCCGCGGTTTCGTCTACATCAAGCGCTGAAACGGGGACCTTCGGGCTGGGGTGCCCAGCCCGCTCGAAAAATAAAAAACGTGGACGGGGTTAACCCCGTCCCCGTTTTTTATCTATCCCCCGCGAGCTCAGCCCGACAGGGTCACGCTGGCGGCCTGTGACAGGGGACCACAACCGCAGTCGTTGCACGCCTTGACCCTGTAGTAATAGGTGACCTGTTCGCCTGACCCGGGTGCCGGTGGGGTGTCGACGAACGAGGTGGTCGAAGCGTCCGCTGTCTCCCCGATCTTCGTGTACGGTCCTCCCTCGGCCGTCGCCCGGTAGACCTCGTACCGCTGGACGGGATATCCCGCCGGGCTCGCGGCGGGGTCCCATGAGATCGTCACCTGCCCCCCGCTCTCCGTCGCGCTCACGTTCTCCGGGGCCTGGGGCAGGCACGAGCGCGACCCCCTCACGGGTGTCGACAGCCCACTGCAGCCACTATACGGACCGCAGGATGTGTATTCGCTGCAGGCTGCGACCCGGTACCAGTAGTCGACCCCCGGTGCCGCGGAGGTATCGAGATAGGAGGATTGAGTCTGCACGGCGGTGCAGCCCGCGATGCAGTCGGTGAACGTGCCGGTGGGGCTCGTATCGCGGTACACCTTGTAGCTATCCGCGTATGGGACCGGATCCCAGGAGACGAGGACCCCGTCTGAACGGGTCCCATCGGTGGCCGTGATGTTGTCCGGCGGCTGGGTCATGCGGTGTTCACGCCAGCCCTCGGCCGGGGCGGAGAAGTCCCCACAGCCGTCGTCATCACACGCGCGCACTTTGTACCAATAGCTCTGGCACGGCTCGACCGGGCTTGCGGCGTCGTCCACGTCGTCGTAGGAAGTGTCCCCGGTCTCCGCTATCTGGGCGTAATTCCCTCCCTCGGCCGTAGCCCTGAAGACCTCGTAATATGACGCCCCCGACACCGATTCCCACGTGATACGCACCTTGTCCACATACTCGCCCTTCGTGGCGATCATACTCCCCGGGATGCCCGGTACCTGCTCTTCCCCCCCGCCCCGTCCGGACGAAGCGTGGCCCCCGTCCACGGCGGAGAAGGGGCCACAACCCGCTTGATTACAGGCCTTCACGCGGTACCAGTAAGTCGTCCCTTGTGCTACCCCGAAGTCATCATAAGGGGGGCTCGAAGCTTGACCTATTCGGGAGAACGTGCCCGTGGGATTAAGGGTGCGGTAGATCTCGTAGAAGGTGGCGCCGGCCACTTCATCCCAGGTCACCCGAATCCTGTCGTTGTAGGTCCCGTCGGAAGCCGAGAGCCCGGTGGGGGCCGGCGGCGGGAGCTGCTCCTCGGGCTCCCCCGCGTATCCGAGGTCCGCTGCGGACATCGCACTGCACCCCGCGCTGTTACAGGCCTGTACCTTGTACCAATACACCGTCCCGGGGACGACGCTGGTATCGTCGAACATCGTTTCGGAAGTGGTGCCCACCTCTTGATAATGGCCGTTTTCCGAATCCGCACGATGGACAATGTAAAAGGACGCCGAGGTACTTGCGCTCCAGGTTATACGCACTTTATCCGCGAAGGCGCCATCCGAAGCCTCCACATCCTGAGGGGTATCGGGGATGGAGGTCAGGAAAGAACGGATATCACATCCGTTAATGGCCACGATCGCCAGGAAGAGCATCGTTGCGAACACCCATCTCCCCTTCATTACACCCTCCTCACCGAGGCCATGTTAGTTCAACTACGTAAGAGGGACAAATTTCCGGTTTCGTGGAGTTCTAACATCGCATACGAAGTGCGCCTAACGTCGCATATGAAATGCGATACTGCAAATCCCCTGGTGAAGGGCGCGGCTACGTTTTATATCCGCCATTGCGATCCACGTGGGCGATTCCGAGGCGGCTTTTTACCCACGAAGGAGCTCCGCCGGATGGAGCATACGCCCTTCGCGGATGGCGCGGCGGATGCGGGCCATGAGCCGCACCATGAACCGGAGGTTGTGTAGGGTGGCCAGGCGGAAGTAGGAGAGCTCCCCGCAGCGGAACAGGTGGTGGAGGAAGGCCCGGGAGTAGCGGCGGCACGTGGGGCAATCGCAATCCGCCTCGATGGGCCGCTCGTCCCTTCGGAACCGGGCCGCCTTTATGTGAAGCTTGAACCCTTCCTCATCAGCCGAGAGTACGGTGCCATTCCGAGCCATGCGGGTGGGGGCGGCGCAGTCGAAGGTGTCGATCCCCCGCTTTACCGCCTCCACGATGTCCTCCACCGTCCCGATCCCCAGGAGGTGCCGGGGCCGGGCCGAGGGGAGCTCGGGGATGGTCCACTCCAGCACCCGGTACATGTCCTCCTTGGAACGCCCCAGCGACCCCCCGATGGCGAACCCGGCGAACTCCAGCCCCCCGATCACCCGGGCGGAGCGACGCCTCAAGTCCTCGTAGGCCCCGCCCTGGACGATCCCGAATAACTCCTGGTGAGGGTTGGGACCCATGCCCCTCGTCTTTTCGAACGCCCGGAGGGCCCGCTCGGCCCAGCGGTGGGTCCGCTCCATGGCGCGCGCGGTGTACTCCCGGTCGTGGAAGGGGGAGGTGCACTCGTCCAGGGGCAGGATGATGTCCGCCCCCAACAGCCTCTCCCAGCGGATGACGCCTTCGGGGGTGAAGCGGATCCAGCTTCCGTCGAGGAGCGATCTCACCCATACCCCCTCTTCCTCGACTTTGACGAGGGATTCCCCCTTGGGCCGGGGGGCCTCGTCCCCGGGGAAGATGGGGGCGATCTTCCCCACCCCGTGTTCCATCCCCGCCCCCAGCGAGAAGACCTGGAAGCCGCCGGAGTCGGTCATCCATGGGCCGCCCCAGGCGGAGAAGCGGTGCAGTCCTCCGAGCTCCCCCACGAGCTCCGCCCCGGGCCGGAGGATCAGGTGGTAGGTGTTCCCGATCAGGATCTGTACCCCGATATCCCGGAGGTCGTCCACCGAGAG